>CAYQDT010000968.1:0-1996 GCA_964416225.1 uncultured bacterium | reverse complement strand
ATCCGGCGGTGGTGAACCCGTATGTCGCGAGCACGCTGCTGGTGCTCGACCTGGTCGGCACGTTCGTGTTTGCGCTCAGCGGCGCAGTGATGGGCGTCAAGCGCCGGCTCGACCTGTTCGGCGTGCTGGTACTATCGTTCGCGGCAGGAAATGCTGGCGGCATCGCCCGCGACGTGCTGATCGGCGCCGTCCCGCCCGGCGCCATCCGCGACTGGCGCTACATCGCCGTTACGTTCGCCGCCGGCGGGATGACCTTCTTATGGTACCCGCGTGTCCGACGGCTGCGGAGCCCCGTGCTGGTGCTGGATGCGGCGGGACTGGCGCTCTTCGCGGTGGTTGGCACGCAGAAGGCGCTCGCCTACCAACTGAACCCGGTCGCCGCGGCGCTGCTCGGTATGCTGACGGGGATCGGGGGCGGTATGCTGCGTGACGTGCTCGTCGCCGAGACTCCCGCCGTGCTGCGGGCCGATCTCTACGCGGTAGCCGCGCTCGCCGGTGCCGTCGTGGTGGTGGTCGGTCACCTCCTGAAGCTCTCGCCGGCGGCGGTGGCCATCGCGGGGGCGACGCTCTGCTTCGCGCTCCGATTGATGGCTATCCGGCGTGGCTGGCAACTTCCAGTGGCGCGGCCTTTCCGGGGGTCGATTGGAGATGCGGGCGTAGGCGAGGGGGACTGATAGAGCCAGGTGCTCGAGGAACAGGTCACGCCGCGCGGACACCGGCTGCTTGCCCGCCCTTGACCTGTCGAATAGCGGGCTGTCTTGCCCGCACTCTCCGTGCGCCGGCTTCTAATCCGGTGGCTGGCAGCTCTCGCCTACCTTTCCTGTGGTTCCGGGCTAAGCAGGTGTTCGCGAGTGGTTCCGCTGAGATCGTCCCTGGGCGGGCCGCAATGAGCGAAAAGAGTTCCCGCACCCTACTTGGTGCATCGTGGTGGCCTCGGTTGTCAGCGCGGTTCTTGCCGGTGATTGGGTTGTGTTTGTTTACTAAATCAGCAACCGCTTGCCCGGCCCGAAGTGGCGCTGATGGCGCCCCACTTCCTCTCCGCACGGCTAATCCCACCCCAACCGGGCGTTGACGAGACAGCAGCCCTTTCGGCATGCCGGGTCGTCGAGATATCGTGGCTTACGGACCCGGGCTGCGGCCGTCACCCGCTCCTGAGCTCAGCGGGAAGAGCCCAGGAACCTCCGGCCGAGGGTCGCGCCGGAGCCGCACGGGGGTCCTGAAACGACGCACACCCGGCGGCGCGCGGATAACAGTCCACGCTCCGCCGGGTGCGGTACTTACGTGAGGACCGTGCCGAAAAGGATTCCGGCGCGGCCCCCACCGCTCCTATCGCAGGGAGGGCTCCGGGAACGTGATTTGGCGTCCCCGCGCCGCCCAGGCTCCCGTGATCACAATCGGGCCGCGGAACGGAGAGATCTTCCCGGACGCCGCCTGGAGTGTGAGGCTCGTGAGGCTCGTTCCACGAATGGCCAGGAAGCCATTGGCGTCCACGTACAGCGTCCCGACCAGCTTCCCGCTCCACGCCGTGCCCGGCACGGTCTCCGTCACCATCAGGTTCACGAGCCCGTTATGATCCGGGTCCGCCACGATGGTGCCCGTAATGGTGCCGCGAAGGTTGGCCGTAATTCCCGGAGCGGTGATGGGACCGTCCTGCAGATGCAGGCTCAGGGTCCAGTCACCGCTGACCTGCACCTCCCTCGAGGCGCCCGGGTTAGTGGGAGTTACCGAGGTGAAGTTCAACGACATGCTGTCGACCGAGGCCCGCACACCCGACTTGTCCTTCGGATCAGACACCGTCAGGTGGGTTCCCAGCGCGGACCACGCGCCGCTCACGTCCGGCAGGGGCGGCGGAGGCGGCGTCACGATGATCGGAAACTCCACCTGTACGTTTCCGAGCTTCGTGCGTACGGTGAAGGGGGTGTTGGTGGTCACCGCGGGCGCAGTAAACGCACCGCCCGTGTCTGGGGTCGTCTTGCCCGCCTTCACCACCAGCGGG
>CAYQDT010000967.1:1610-2001 GCA_964416225.1 uncultured bacterium | reverse complement strand
CCGCGTACGGGTGGGGGTCCGGCCCGGGCCGGCGCGAACCGGCTCCCTCACCGGACGGCGGGGGGCCGGGGCGGCGGGCCTCCGCGGTTGGGCGCGCTTCCGCACCCGCTGCCGGCGAGCGCGGCGCGCCCGGTCCGGCCGGCGGCGCGTGGAGATACGCCTCGAGCTCGGAGCGCGCGGCGTGGTCGCGGTGCGCTGCCGACACCCCGCGGAGCCCGTCGGCGAGCCGGTGGCGCGCCAGCCGCAGAATTCGCTTACCCAGGCTCATGCGCCGCTCCTCACCACCAGCGTCTCGCTGACACTCGCCTCCAGTGCAGCGACCCGCAGGTTCAACTGGTTCAGCTCCTCGAAGACCGGATCGTCCCGCTCTTCTCTGGAAAGCGCGTCCGCG
>CAYQDT010000967.1:0-1600 GCA_964416225.1 uncultured bacterium | reverse complement strand
AGCATGTTATCGAAGGTGCAGTGAACCACGGCAAGCTGGCCGTCGATCCGCTGCACGGCTTCCTGCACGCGGACGTAGTTCTCCAGCTCCTGGCGCTTCTGATCCAGCGCCTGGTCATAGAGCTGCCGCGTCACGGGATCCGGACTGGATTCCATCCGCGCCTGGAGTTGTGCCGCCTCCCGCTGCATCTCCAGACTGTTCCACGCGACGAGGTGGCTGTGGAGGTGGTGGCGCTGCTCGGCGAGGGAAAGGCAGTGCTGGAGGAGCGAGGTGAGCTCAATCCGCGTGCTCGGCATCGAGGGCCGGCGGCTCCGCTCCTGCGCGAGCAGCCGCTCCTGCGCTTCCACGATGGAGGTCAGGATGGTCGAAGTCTCCCGGTCCAGCAGCGAGGTGAGCGCCTCCTGCCGGTGAACGAGCTCGCGCCACCTTCGGCGGAGCATCTCGTCACTGGTGGTGCGCGCCTGTTCCGGGTCCCGGATCCGGAACCAGACCCAGCCGGCCTCCGCCGCGAAAGCGGTGAGCCCCACCGCCCAGGTATGCGAACTGCCGATGAGGAGCAGTCCGGTGCACGCGAGGAACAGGGACACGGGAGAGGTCACCGCGCGGGTGAGCACTCGCTGGAAGATGCGCTCTCGGTCAATCGGCTGGAGCGGTGCGGCCACGGGGATAGGAACCACGCGGATAGGAAATGAGAAAGGGAGCGGCGTCCGTGCGCCGCCCCCCTATGCAGAGCCGGCGCCGGCGAGGGGCGCCGCGTGCGAATCAGCCCTGCTGGACCGACTGCGGCGCCGGGTGCTCCTGTGAGATCTCCGCCTTGAGCCGTGCCAGGGCATCGTCATCGGCCGCCGCGTTCGGGAGCATTCCCAGCTGCTGCTTCATCGCCAGAAGCTGCTGGTCCGCCGCCTCGCTTGCCTGCGCGTTCTCCAGCTTTTGCAGCTTCTGCTGGAGACCGCCCTGTGCAAGCTCGACCCGGGCATCCGCCCTCGCCTGCACCTCCTGGATGCGGTCCTGGGCGCGCTTGAACGCCTGGTCATGGCCATCCATCGAGATGCCGGTGAGCGCCTTGTTGAGCTGCTCCTGGATCTTCGCCTGCTTCCATCCGGCAACCAGCGCCAGGCGCTGCGCGGCGCGCTGGCGGACCTGCGCCTCCATTACCTTGATGTTCTGCTTGACGTTCTCCGAGGCATCCTCGGCCTGCTGAAGCTGGCCCTTCAGCGTCTCGATGTTCTGATCGTAGGTGGCTTTCTCGATCAGGATCTGCCGCGCCAGCTCCTCATCACCTGTTCGCAGCGCCGCACGCGCCTTCGCTTCCAGGTTGGCCGACTCGTTTTGCTGCTGCTGGAGCACGCCGCGAAGCTGGTTCCGCGCGGCAATGGCCTGCACCGCGTTCTCTTTCGCGCGCTCCAGCTCCTGGCGCATGGCGTCCTGGGCCTCGGCGAGGATGATCTCCGGATCTTCCGCTTTCTCCACGCCAATCAGGAGCCAGCCTTTGATCGTTCGCCAAATCCGGGAGAAGAGACCCATTACTCTGTCCTCCGGCTCCCACGAGCCGCCGCATGCGCCCGATCCGCCCGAGCGCGCATCCTTCAAATGGGGCGCT
>CAYQDT010000966.1:0-2009 GCA_964416225.1 uncultured bacterium | reverse complement strand
GCACCCGGCCGCGTCTGGTGCGGCGGTACGGCGGCTTCCTGCAGGGGGAGGAGAAGCTTCTGGAACAGGCGATTCGCGCGGTGCTGTCCGGTGCCGAGCCGCCGACGGAGGAACAGTGATGCGCGGTCAGACCCTTCTCGTGGCGCTGTTCGGCCTGCTGTTGGCTGCCGTCGCCACCCCGGCCCATGCCCATGAGCCGCTCTGGGGCGAAACACCCACGGTGTTCGGCTACGGGATCTTCCATCCCGAGCTTCGGTTCGATTACCGGGACTCCGGCAGCCTCCGGGGCGGCGGCGTCCGGCAGCGGATGTTTGAGCAGGAGGCGATGCTCCAGTACGCCCCCAGCACCGCGATCAACCTGATGATCGAGGCGCCCTTCATGGAGAGCCTCCGGGAGCAGCGCCGCGCCGGGCGGCGCCGGCAGGTAACGATCAGCGGGCTCGGCGATCTCCGCCTCCTGGCCAAGCGCCGGTTCCACGTGGAGCAGGGCGACGCCCTGAACATCCAGCATTCGCTGGTCTACGGCCTGAAGCTGCCCACCGGCGACTCCGGCCGGCGCGACGTCACCGGCCGCCGCGCCGACCCCCACGATCAGCCCGGCACCGGTAAGCCCGGCGTGGTGCTGGGCTATGCCTGGGACCGGGAGCGTCTCAACGATACCATCTGGGCCAGCCTGATGTACGAGCGCGACCTCGGCGGCGGGTTCCGGATGGGCGACATGCTGGAGGCGGACCTGGCCTACGGCTATTGGCTGAAACGGGCGAACGAGGCGAAGGAGCTGGGCTTCAACCTGGCCGCGGGACTGCACGGGGAGTTCCACGCCGACGACCCGCTGGACCACGGCCGGAGCGCACACAACGGGCATGAGTTGCTCGGCTTCCAGCTCACGCCGATCCTCACGAAGGGCAACCACCAGCTCCGCCTGGGCGTGTTCGTCCCCTTCGTCCATAGCGGTCCCGGAGACCACGCGGACTTCCCCTACGAGTTCCGCTTCGCCTTCGAGACCTTCTTCTAACGGAGATCAACGCATGTTCCAGATACAGAGAGGCTGGATTGCCGGAGGCGTGCTCCTCGCGCTCCTCGCGGCGCCCGGCCGGGCGGATGTGAAGCAGGTGAGCCTCGGCCTGAAAGGGGCCACGTGAGCCACCTGAGGAGTGACCCTCAAGCGAGGGTTGACACGCCTGGAAGGCGTGGCGGATGCGAAGCTGATCGTCAAGCCGGGCCACATGGAAGTGACCATGAAGCCGGGCTACTGGCCGGACTTTTCGAAGATGGAAGAGACCATCAAGAGAGCCGGCTACCATCCGGTCCCGGAGCAGATCGAGCTGCTCCTCACCGGCACGCTGGTGAAAGTCGGAGAGGGGTACGTGGTGGACCTGGACGGGATGAAGGCCCCCGTCCGGCTGGGGGTCGCCGCCCCGGCACGGGACCCGGCCCGGCTGGCCGAGCACGCGGGCAAGGCGGTCACGCTGCAGGGTCGCTGGCAGCCGGCGGCATCGGGCCAGCCGGAAGCCGGCACGCTGGTGCTGTCGGCCGATCCCGCTGAGAGCGGCCCCACACGGTAACACCCGGCAAGTGCCACCGCGGGGTCCGGCTCCGTACGAAGCCGGACCCCGCCGCCTCCCGGCGCCCCCCTCTTCCTCACCTCTCCCTCCCCTCTCCGTGTCTCCGTGGCTCCGCGGTGAACTTCTCCCCTCCGTGACCTCCGCGCTCCGTGGTGAAAAACCCGCTAGCGGTGGCCCCGCATCGGGCGCATCTTAAGGGTCCGGCCATGCCGGCCCAGTTCATCCAGCGCCGCCCGGAAGCCGCCGGCAAGCTCCGCCGCGGGACCGGTTCCGTAGTAGTGCAGGAAGAGGATCCGGGGATCTTCCCCGAGCATGTGGTGGTGCAGGGCCACCACCTCCAGCCGGTTCTTCCGCAGCGCCGCCACCACCGGATTCACCTCCGGTTCCAGCATGGCGATATCCCCGGCCACGTGCGCCCGCTCCGCCGAGCCGGTGAGGGAAGCC
>CAYQDT010000965.1:0-2016 GCA_964416225.1 uncultured bacterium | reverse complement strand
CGGCCAGCTCAGCGCGCAGACCTGGCGGCACGTGCAGTTTATCGAGCAGGTGGGGCGACGGAGACCGGGGATTACCACTTCTCCGGCGAGTACCCCATCGTGAAAACCGGCAGATGGTCCGCGGTCCGCACGGACCGGACGGTCGAGTTCGTCCAGGAGCTCAAGGATGAGCGGGGCTGGGCGTATCGCTACTCCAAACGCGTGGAAGTCGATCGCCAGGGGAGCCGCTTCACGATCAGCCACCGCCTGGAGAACACCGGCACGAAGACGATCGATCAGAACCACTACTGCCACAACTTCACGAGCATCGACGACGCTCCGATCGGCCCCGCGTACCGGATCACCCTGCCGTTCGCGGTTCCGCGGCGGATCGCGCTGGGAGAAGCGGCCCAGCCGGTCGGGCAGATCGAAGGGAAGGTCATCTCGTTCAGCAAGCCGATTCCCACCGGCGGCTCGGTGCAGTCGCTGCTTCACGGCTGGGGCGATACGCCTACCGACAATGCCTTCACGGTCGAGAATACGGAGACGGGCGCCGGCATTCGCATGCAGGGCGACATGCCCCTGATCCGGTACAACTTCTGGAGCGCCAGCACCGCCGCATGCCCGGAGCCGTTCATCCAGATCCACCTCCCGCCCGGCGAAACGAAGGCGTGGGTGAACCGCTACGAGCTGTACGTCAGGAATCCGTAGCCCCCGAGGGTTTTCACCACGGAGCCACCGAGAGCACGGAGAGGGCGGGAAGCAAGCAAGTCACCGCGGAGACAGTGAGGCACGGAGAGGAGAGGGACCGGAACCCCCACCACGCAGCGGCAGAGAGCACGGTGAGGGGAGACGGAGAGAAAGGGCTCGCGCGCCGGGAGGCCGCGGGTTCTCGCCATGGAAGCGGGCGTTGGCCCACGTCCCCCTCTCCGCCGCACGCTTATGTCCGCTCCACGCTCGGCTCCGCCACACCCTCATCTCCGCCAGACCCTCACAGTGCGCCACTCCCGTTCAGGATGCGCCTTGAGTCATGCAGCGTCGGGCTGGAGGGCGCGGCTGCCGGTCGGGCGGCGGGCGGGGCGCTTCCCGGTGCGTGAGCTACCGCGGGAGGACCCAGACGTTCCGGAAGAGCACCGGATTGCCGTTTCCCTGGAGCTGAATCGGGCCGGGCGTGGGCGCCTCCGGCTTTCCGTGGCCGGTGGGCCCTTCGATCGGGGTATGGTCCTGAACGACCACCCCGTTGTGGACCACCGTCACCTCGGCGTTTTTCGTCTTGTGGCCGGCGGCGTCGAACTCCGCGGCCTGGAGGTCGATTTCGTACGTCTGCCAGGAGAGGGGCGGGAAGCACATGTTCACCCGCGGCGCCACGCGGGTGTAGACGGCGCCGCACTCGTTGTTCTTCCCGTCCAGGCCGAAGGAGTCCAGGATCTGGATTTCATACCGGTCCTGGAGGTAGACCCCGCTGTTGCCGCGCGCCTGGCCGCGGGCGAGGGGGCGGAACGGCAGCCGGAACTCCACGTGCATCCGGAAGCTCTGAAACAGCTCCCGGGTCCGGGTGCCGGCCTGCAGCAGCCCCTCGGGAGTCATCGTGCCGCCGGTCCATGCCTCCGCGCTCTTCCCGTCGAAGAGCACCTTCGCGCCCGCGGGAGGCGGAAGCCCGGCCGTCGGGCTCGCGCGCTCCACTTTCCGGAGCGCGATCGTGCCGCCGCCGTCATCGACGCCCTCCAGGCGGCCGTCGTGGATCCGCGCGCTCCACGGGCTGCCGGCGCTGCCGAAAAGGGTGCCGCCCTGCTCCGTCTTCCCGTCCACCCGGATCCGGGTATGACCGTCCCAGCCCGCGCCGGGGAGGCCGCCCGGAAGGAAGACGCACTGAAACGTCCCGTCACCGAGCGCGATCACCTGGGCGCCGAGCGCACGGCCGCCGTTCCAGCCCAGATATTCGCCCTGCACCTGGAAATCCGGCCCGGCCTCCTTCGGATCGGTGTACGCCGGGGCCGGCCGGAGCACCGGCGCGGCGGCGCGCACCGCGGCAAGCGG
>CAYQDT010000964.1:0-2022 GCA_964416225.1 uncultured bacterium | reverse complement strand
GTGAAGTACCACATGGGCGCCCGGAAGGCGTACCGCGGCGGCGCCGAGGTCGACATGCAGATCGTCATGGTGCCGAACCCGAGCCACCTCGAATGGGTGAACCCGGTGGTTCTCGGCATGGATCGCGCCTCCGACGAAGACCGCAGCCAGCCCGGGCCCGCGCACCAGGACGAGCTGGCGTCGCTCTCGATCCTGATCCACGGCGACGCCTCGTTCCCCGGGCAGGGCATCGTGGCCGAAACCCTGAACCTCTCCCGGCTTCCGGGCTACCGGATCGGCGGGACGATCCACCTGATCGCCAACAACCAGCTCGGCTTCACCACGCCGGCCAACCGCGGCCGCTCGACCCTCTATTCGAGCGACCTGGCCAAGGGCTTTGAGATTCCGGTCATCCACGTGAACGCGGACGACCCGGAGGCCTGCATCCTCGCCTCGCGCCTGGCGCATGCGTACCGGGAGCGGTTCCGGAAGGACGCGCTCATCGACCTCGTCGGCTACCGCCGCTATGGGCACAACGAGGGTGACGAGCCGACCTTCACCCATCCGGTCCTCTACCGCGCTATCGGTGAGCACCCAACCGTGCGCCAGCTCTGGGCAACGGAGCTTCAGAAGCGGGGCCTCGTCTCGGAAGAGCAGGCGAAGCAGATGCTGGCCGAGCGGATCGATCGGCTGCGCGAGATTCGGCAGCAGCTTCAGGCGAAACTCCCGGACAAGCGCTCCGATACCACCACCTCCGGCTTCGAGGCCGGCGGCGCCTTCGGGGGCCTCGGGCGCCCGGGAGTCGCGGCGACGGTCGAGACGGCACTGCCGCCAGAAACTCTGGCCGGGGTGAACCAGGAGCTGTACACGCTTCCCGAGGCGTTCCACCTCCACCCCAAGCTGGAAAAGACGTTTACTCGGCGTCGGGAGGTCTTCGCCCTTTCGGGGGGGAGCCAGGCGGGCGCCGAAGAGCAGCGGGTCGAGTGGGCGCACGGTGAGGCGCTGGCGTTCGGCTCACTGCTTGCGGAAGGCACGCCGATCCGTTTGACCGGCCAGGACGTCTCCCGGGGAACATTCAGCCACCGCCACGCGAAGCTCTTCGACTACGAGACCTCCGCAGCGTATGTCCCACTGCAGCACATCCCTTCGGCGCGGGTCTCGTTCGAAGTGTGGGACAGCCCCCTCTCGGAACAGGCGACGCTTGGCTTCGAGTTCGGCTACAGTCTCCAGGCCTCGGAGGCGCTCGTTCTCTGGGAGGCGCAGTACGGGGACTTCGTGAACGTGCCGCAGGCCATCATCGACCAGTTCATCGTCTCTGCCCGCTCCAAGTGGGATCAGTACTCCGGCCTGGTGCTCCTCCTGCCGCACGGTTACGAAGGACAGGGCCCCGAGCACTCCAGCGCGCGGCTGGAGCGGTTCCTGCAGCTCGCGGCCGAAGACAACCTGCGCATCGCCAACTGCACCACGTCCGCGCAGTACTTCCACATCCTGCGGCGGCAGGCGCGGCTGCTCTCCCTCGATCCTCGCCCGCTCGTGATGATGATGCCGAAGAGCCTCCTCCGCCACCCGGCGGCGGCCTCGCCGGCCCGGGAGTTCACGGCAGGCGGCTTTCAGCCGGTCCTGCGGGATGAGGTGGCGCCGGATGAGGCGGAAGGCGTGCGGCGCCTGATCCTCTGCAGCGGAAAGGTGTATTATGACCTGGTAGCCGGCGGCCAGCTTGCCGGGCATGCAACCGGCGATGGGGGAAGCCGCTCCGGCAGTCCCGTCGCAGCGGCGCGGATCGAAGAGCTGTACCCTTTCCCGGCTCAGCAGGTTTCCCGGGTGATCGAGAGCTACCCGCGCCTGGAAGAAGTGATCTGGCTGCAGGAAGAGCCGCGGAACATGGGCGCCTGGACCTTTGTGGCACCGCGCCTGCGAGACCTGCTCCGAAACCGGCTGCCGCTGCGCTACATCGGTCGCACCCGCCGCGCGGGCCCGTCCGCGGGCTCGCAAGAGTGGCCCGGTCGGGAGCCAGCGCCGATCAACGAGGCAGCCATCAAATAC
>CAYQDT010000963.1:0-2023 GCA_964416225.1 uncultured bacterium | reverse complement strand
CGCGGCGGCCGAGCCGCCCGAGGAGCCGCCGGGAACCCGCTCCAGGTCCCACGGGTTGTGGGTGGTGAAGAGCCCGCTGTTCTCCGTGGAGGAGCCCATCGCGAACTCATCCATGTTCGTCTTGCCGACCAGCACCCCGCCCGCCTCGCGGATCAGCTCCGTCACCGTGGCATCGTACGGCGGACGCCAGTTGCCCAGGATTTTCGAGGAGCAGGTGGTGCGGATGCCGCGCGTGCAGAGATTGTCCTTGAGCGCCACGGGAACGCCGGCCAACGGGGGCAGCGCGTCGCCCCGGGCGCGGGCCTCATCCCAGCGCGTGGCCTGCTCCAGCGCGGTGTCGGTGGTCAGCGTGACGAAGGCCATCACCCGCGGATCCAACTGCTCGATGCGCGCGAGGTGCGCGTCCGCCACCTCGCGGCAGGATGCCTTTCCGCGGTCGATCACTTTCCGCAGCTCACTGGCGGTCAGTTCCCAGAGTTCGGCCATGGCTTCTCGTTCTCGGCTGGGCGGCGCGGTTGGCGCCGCCGCGTGGGTCAGAATCCGGTTTCAGCGCGGCCTGGGACGCGCGCGGCACCGTCCCACGGCTCGCGGCGCCGCTCCGGAGGAGCGCCTCGGGCCATCCCGCGTGGGCGGGTCCCGTCCGCCTGCGCGTTACTCGTCGCCCGTGTCCACCACGCGCGGAACCACGAAGAACTCGTCGCGGGCTTCGGGCGCCTGGGGAAGAAACGTCTCGCGCGGGAGGGAGGGCCGGGAGACATCCTCTCGCAAGACGTTCACCAGCGCCATGGCATGGGCGGTCGGCGGGACTCCCTCCGTGTCCAGCTGCTGAAGGGTCTCGAACTGCTCCAGGATCTGGTTGAGGTCGACCGTGAGCCGCGCCTTCTCCACATCCGTGAGTCGCAGGCGGGAGAGGAGGGCAACGTGCTCCACCTCGGACAAACTAAGCTTGGCCATCGTTCTGTGCGGTGTGGGTGCGGATGCGGCGGGGCGGCTCCTCGCGGGAGACGGCCGGGCCGAGGTATTCTATCATTGTGCCCGGAGCGGGGGAATGGAGCTGTGATGGGGTCCGGGAGTCGAAAGACCGAGCAGGAGGAGCTCGCACGCACCGTCGCTCAGGCGTCCCAGGACGTGGTGGAGCGTGTCCGCGAGCTCCGGGAGACCGTTCGAGCGCAGCAGTTTCGCATCAACCAGCTCGAGGAGAGCCTCAACCGCCAGGCGAACCGCTCCCCCGCCGCGCGCACGGGCCTGGCCAGCACCACCGAGCACCGCTATCTGATCGAGGAGCTGGAGGAGCTCCGCAGATTGTTTCACCGCCTGGAGATGCGCGTCGAGGAGCAGGCGGACGGGATGCGGTGGCTCTACGAGCGATTTAATGAGCTGCGGGAGTACACCGGCGCCGGGAGTATCCGCGCCGTCTTTCCGCCCGCCCGGGCCGGAAGCTCCGACGGCGCCCCGCGCCCCGGCGACGCCCCGGACACCCCCAACAGTGACGTCCCATGATTCAGAACGCAATCCAGTTCCACTGCCCCTGCTGCCAGCAGCCGGCCGCCGTCAGCCAGGTGCAGGGCGACCGCTGCCCGTCCTGCTCCTGCGAGTTCAAATGGTTCGGGCCGGGTGAAGAGCGAATGGCGGACGACTACCTCGCCGTGCTCTCCGGCCCGAAGTACCGCCTCGACCTTCCGAATGGGCAGGGTCGGGTGATTGCCCACGCGTGAGAGCCGCCCCGCTCCCGAGCCGGAGATGCGAAAGGGGACGGTGACCCCGCACCGCCCCCTCACCGTCGCTCGACGGGCTGAGCCGCCCGGCGCTTATCCCAGCTCCTGCATGAGGGCCGCCGCCGGCGCGAAGGAACCGCCGCCCATGGTGCGCATCACGCGGCGCGACGTGGCCCCCCGCGACTCCGGATCGGGCGCCGGCAGTCGCTTCACCATCCAGACGCGCGTGCCGTCCGCCGTCGGCTCGAACCCGACGTCGTCCATCAGCGCCGAGATGAGAAACAGTCCCCGGCCGGAGGGCTTCCACT
>CAYQDT010000962.1:0-2032 GCA_964416225.1 uncultured bacterium | reverse complement strand
GGAGATCACGGTCGGCATCCGGCGGGTCCATGACTTTCTGACGGTTGGCGCGCCGCACCCGCTCCAGGAGGCCGCCGCGCTGGCGCTCGAGCTGCCGGAGAGCTACTACGCGGGGATGGCCGCGGCGTATGCGCGCCGCCGCGACCTCGCCCTGCGGATGCTGACGGACGCCGGGTTCCAGCCGTACCCGCCGGAAGGGGCCTACTACACGCTGGCCCGGTTCGACGCCTTCCCCTACCCGGACGACGTCGCCATGGCGATGCACCTGGTGAAGGAGATCGGCGTCGCCGTCGTTCCCGGCAGCAGCTTCTATCCGCCCGGCGCGCCCGAGGGGAAGCGCCTGGTCCGCTTCGCCTTCCCGAAGCGGGAGGCGACCCTGGAAGAGGCCGGCCGCCGCCTCTCCGCCCTGGCCGCGGAGCGGACCGCCGGACCGCCTCCGCCTTAAGCCAGCACTTGCTCCACTACCCGGCCGCCGAAGTCCGTGAGCCGCTCGGACCGGCCGTTGTGGAGCACCGTCAGCTTCTGGGCGTCGAAGCCGAGCAGGCGGAGGATGGTGGCGTGCAGGTCCCGGGTGTGGATCGGCTCCTCGACGGCGCGGTAGCCGATCGGGTCCGTCGCGCCGATCACCTGCCCGCCCCGGACGCCGCCGCCGGCCAGCCACGTGGTGAAGCCGTACGGGTTGTGGTCGCGGCCCTTCCCGTTCTGGGTCACCGGGGTGCGGCCGAACTCGCTTCCCCAGATCACCAGGGTGCTCTCCAGCAGGCCGCGGCGCTTCAGGTCCTGGAGGAGCGCGGCGATGGGGCGGTCCGTCCAGCGGCAGAGCCGGGTGTGGTTCTCGACCACGTTGTCATGGGCATCCCACTGGACGCTCACCGGGCCGCCGCCGCTGTAGAGCTGGACGAAGCGGACGCCCCGCTCCACCAGGCGGCGCGCCAGCAGGCAGCGGGTGCCGAACTCGGCGGTCTGCGGGTCGTCCAGGCCGTAGAGGGCGCGCGTCTCCGCCGACTCGCCGCGGAGATCGACCGCTTCCGGCGCGTGCTGCTGCATGCGGAACGCCAGCTCATACGCCGCCACCCGCGCGGAGAGATCCGAGTCCTCCGCCGTTACGGTCTGCTCGTTGACTTCCCGCAGGTAGTCCAGCAGGCGCCGCTGCTGGGCCGCGCTCCGCCCGGCGGGCCGCTCGAGGTGCAGGATCGGCGCGGGGCCGCTCCGCAGCAGGGTGCCCTGGTGGACGGCGGGGAGGTAGCCGGCGCTCCACATCGGCGCGCCGCCTTCCGGCAGCCCCTGCGGCTGGGTGAGGACGCAGTATGCGGGGAGGTTCTCCGTGGCGCATCCGAGTCCGTAGGTCACCCAGCTCCCCAGCGAGGGATGGCCGGCCACGGTCCGGCCCGTGGTCATCTGGTACATCGCGGGAGCGTGGACGAAGCTGTCCGTGTAGCAGGAGCGGAGGATCGCCAGGTCATCCACGCACGTCGCGAGGTGAGGGTAGAGGTCGGAGACGGGAATGCCGCTCTGTCCGTAGCGGCGGAAGCCCCAGGCGCTGCGCATGAGGGGTGTCCCCGCCTTGAGGAACTGGCTCTTGATCTCTCCGAAGCTCGGCGGCAGCGGCTGCCCGTGCAGGCGGTCGAGCTCCGGCTTCGGGTCGAACGTCTCCACGTGGCTCGGCCCGCCCACCATGAACAGGAAGATCACGGCCTTGGCTTTCGCCGGGAGCGGCGCCGGCCGGGGTGCGAGCGGCCGCGGCGCGGACGCACCGGCCTCCGCCTCGCCGGCCAGCAGCGCGGAGAGCGCCAGGGCGCCGAACCCGCCGCCGGCCCGGTACAGGAGGTCCCGGCGGCTCCAGGCACGCGGCAGGTGCGGCCGGCCGGACGGGTGGGGGAATTGCTGGTCACGTACCGCCATGGTCTGCTCCGCATCCATCAACGCAGGTAAACGAAGTCATTCAGATTGAGCGCGGCGAGCGCCAGGTCCACCCAGGCCGCCTCGACTGCCGCGTCCGTTCCCCAGATCTCGTCCAGTCGGAGGCCGTTCT
>CAYQDT010000961.1:0-2035 GCA_964416225.1 uncultured bacterium | reverse complement strand
GCCGGTGGCCCCGTCGCCGTGGAAGAACGTGTTGACCAGCCCCCGCCCGTGAAAGCCGCTGACCGGCATCTGTCCGGGGAGGGTCCCGCGCGCCGGTCCCGGTCCGAACGCCTCGCCCGTCACCTCCCAGCCCGGCCCGTACGTCTCCCCTTCGAAATCGGCGATGGGGAGGTCGCCGGACGCCGCCCATCCGGCCGCGGTCAGCAGCAGCGCCGCCCCCAGCAGGAGAAGCGCTCGGAGCGGCGGGGCGGGCCGCGGGAGGGAGGAGGGGACTGGGCGGGGCTGTCGTTTCATTCGAGGGAGGCTCGCGTGCGGTACAGAGGTAAAGGTTGGCCCCCCTCCGGCCGGGGACCTTCCCCGCACTGCGCGGATCCAGAGGTCGGCTTTCCGCCTCGTCTGGGGACCGGCCACCCGCGGCCCGCGAGCGCCTGCACGGGCTCCGGGCCATCGACCCGGAGCCCGTGCAGGCGAATCGGCTCCAGCGCCCGTCAGTTGGGCAGCCGAACCGGGCCGCTCAGGTAATAGCCCGCCGCGCCCTCGCGCAGGAACCCCCCGTCGTCATCCGCAACCGTCGACGTGCGATCGTTGCCGTTGATCGGAGCGGGGTTGGTGATGCCGTCGCCGACGCTGTCCTGGTAATCGGTCGCCCCTCCCGCGCCGGCGCCGAACAGGATGCCGACCACTCCCGCGTTCGCGTACTCCACGATGTGCTGCGCGTTCCCCGGGAGGAGGAAGTACTGGGCGCGATTGTCCTGGTAGTGCCCGTTCGTGTTGTTGCAGGTGCGGTACAGCGTATTCCCCACCGGCACCTGCCACAGCATCGCCCGCCGGGACGTCAGCGACGTGAGCGTGGCGATCCACTGCCGGAAGGTGACGAAATCCGCGTCGCCCCACCAGTGCGCGCCGCCGTCCCCATAGACGTACTGATAATAGCCGGCGTCCCGATCACTCGGATCGGTGAAGATGAGGTCGAAGTTCGCGCTCAGGGCGTTGAAAAACGCGGCCGTGCGGCCTCCGAGGTCGGTGGGATCGCCGTGGTTCGGCACGAGGTCCGTGCCGGTAGCCCAGGTGGAGGCATGCCACGCGAGGACCACGTTCGGAGCGTAGGCGTTGCGAAGCGAAACCAGCACCTGCGCGAAGCCGCGCGCGTTGTCCTCATACCCGCTCGCTTCCGGAAAGCCGGAGGCGCTCACCGCGGCGGGAGTGCTTGCCGGGTCATCCCCGTGGGCCGACTGCATGAAGCCCCAGGCGTCCGGCTCCACGTGCACGATCACCGGGCCGCCGAACTCTCCGGCGCGCTGCATCAGCACCTTCCAATCCGCGAAGTAAGCGCTCATCATATTCGGGTCCTGGAGCTTGGGGTCCAGGTCCTCACTTCCCGGGTTCGGGGCGGACTGTACGAGCTGGTAATAGGTAAGTACGGGGAGGTATCCGCCGGCCTGGCTGCTGCTCATGTAGGAGGCGGCAAACTGTCCCGGCGGATCGTTCCACGCGGCCCACCCGCCGCCGGTGTTGACGCCACCGCAGAGATACTGGTAGCGGTAGTTCCAGGGGATGTTGGAGGCCGTCATCCAGTTCAGGCCGTCCGGACCATTGGCCAGTCCCACGCCAAACGTGGTGGGAAGGCCGGCGGGAAGCGGGAGCGAGGCGGAACGGGCGGGGGATGGGACTGCCGACAGGGATGCAGCCACACCCACGAGTAATAAGAGGCGGGAAACACGAAACATCCAGTACTTCTCCATCTCAGGGATTCAACAATACGGGCCGGTCTGACCGTCCTGCCGAAAAGAGGCAGGCGGAGAGGCCGGCCCGGTGCACCCACCGGCGTCGCGGCAGGCGATCGGAACCCGGAGAGGACACCGGTCCAGGCGCGGGAAGCGCGCCGGACCGGATTCTCCGGGCAACAGGCGGGTTAGACCGCTCACGCGCTCGTTTTGTTCACAATGTTAGCGCGTCGAGTTCCGCGGACGCCGGGGAGACGCCGGTTCGAGGCGGGCGGACGGGATCGCGGCACCGGCAGCGGCTGCTCCGGTAA
>CAYQDT010000960.1:0-2037 GCA_964416225.1 uncultured bacterium | reverse complement strand
TGCCAAAACGGAGCTCGGCTATCTACCGGGAGACGGCGGCCGAGCGGTGATCTTCGCGGATGGACATGTCATGTGGAGGCCGGACCGCGAATAGCACCGCCGGGCCGGAGAGCCGCCGGCGGTCTAGCGACCGGCCGGCGGACAGCTCCCATTCCTGTCCCGGCTCGCGCTCACTCCGCCTTCCGGTAGTAGACGTTGCCCACCGGGAAGCGCGCATTGCCCGGATCGAAGTTTTCCAGCGTCAGGTAGAGCCCCTTCACCGGCGCCGTCAGTACGGCGCGGGAGAGGATGACCTGGTCGTTCAGGCCGATGGCGAGGGTGGCGCCCTCCCTCCGCACGTTGAGCCGGAAGCCCTTCCCGAATCCCGCCACGTCGGCGCCCACCTGCTTGCCGTCAATCAGGTGGACCTTCCCGCCCTTCGGGCGTCCCTGCAGGGTGACCCACGGCTGCCCGCTGAAGATCACCGTTCCCCGGTAGAGGCTGCCGTCTTCCAGCTCCACTGTCACGCCCACCCCCTGTCGGCGGGGCGTCCAGGCACTCTGGGCCAGCAGCGGTACGGTCACCTGCCAGTCATTACCGCCGGGAGAAGCCAGCTTGAGTGACACGGGTGAGCGGGACGGATCGATCGAGAATGCCTTCTGCGTGTAGACCTTCACCGGAGGTCCAAGCACCGGCGCCCGGGGCATCGGCGGCGTTGCCGGCTTCACCTCCGGCGGCTTGACGTCCTGCGGCTTCGGGCTGGGTGGCTTCACGTCCGGTACTGCGACCTTCGGAGGGTTCGCCGCGACAACGGGAAGCGGGCGGTACCACGCCACGCTGTGCAGGCGCAGGGCGCGGTTCTCCGGCTCCCAGAGGACATGGGGGTGCGTGCCATCCGCGTCGACCACGCAGAGGCGCGAGGCGGCTCCGGAGATGTCGCCGGAGGAGCGAAAGACGATCTGCTTCCCGTCGGGGGACCAGGCGCCATACCCCGGGTTGGGGAACGCGCCCGCCGCTTCCTCGGGACGCGGCACCTTGCGCGGCTCCGGCGACTTCAGGTCCACCACGAAGAGCTCGTTCTGGGTGCCGTGGGCCACGGAAAAGACCAGGCTGCTCGCGTCCGGCGACCATTCCAGCGAAACCACCTGGCCAAAGCTCTCCGGCAGCGTCAGCCGGAGCTTCGGCTCCGCGGCGCCGGTGGGAGTGACCTGGAGCTGCCAGCGGTCCTGGCCCTCCACGATGACCGGCGCCACGGCCGCGATCCGGCCCTCGTCGGGAGACCAGCGCCCGATCAGCCCGCGCGCGACTGGCTTCAGGTTGGCATCGCGGTCACTGCCGTCGGAGCGGGCCACGTACAGGGAGTAGTCATTGAGCTGGCGGCGGGAGAAGAGGATCCGCTTGCCGTCCCGAGACCACTGCGGGAACGCGCCGGTGCCGATGACCCGGGCGGGGCCGCCGGTCAGCGGCTGGACGACCACAGCCTCCAGCCCGAGGTCGTTGGTGGTCTGGTACGCCACGGCCGCTCCGTCCGGCGAGAAGGCAGGCGCGCGGTCCCGAGCCGCACCGGGTGAGATGGCCCGAAGGCCGGAGCCGTCCAGATTGGCGACATAGATCCGGCTTGCGCGTCCATCGGCGGCGGTGTCCAGCGCGAAGGCGATCTGGGGTGCCGCCGCACGACCGAACGACGTCAGGAGCAGGGCCAGGAGGAGCGAGGCGGCTCCCGTTCGCCACGGCGAGAGGCGGCCCATGGTCTGATCCTTTCTAACGTGGGGTGCGCCGCGGGAGGGCTGCGGGAGGAGAGGGTGCGTACTCAAAAGAAGCGCCACGGTTCAGACGCGCCGGTGGCGCCCTGCGTTACTTCCCAAGGGACTCTACGGGAAGCCGGTCTGCGGGGGTTTCATTACCCACAAGCGCCGTCCCGCGAAACGGCGGCGCCGGCCGACCGCCCGCTGCGCGGTGCATCCCACCCGGCGGGTGCGTCCGATCATTTGGGCCAGCGCACCGGCTGGAGCGTGGGGCCGATCCCCGGTGCGTGGGGGTCCCCGTCCTCGTCCACGG
>CAYQDT010000959.1:0-2038 GCA_964416225.1 uncultured bacterium | reverse complement strand
AGGAGGCCGGCCACGTTGTCCAGCTGCGCCTGCGCCACTTCCCACGGGCTTCGGCCCGCCGCGGGATGCTCCGTCACCATTGACATCGTCTCTCCTCTCTTGCGCCACGCTGTCCGCCGGCCGGGTATTCCCGGAAGCGGCGCGGCGGCGCGGGACCCGCTCCGTCTGCGATCGCGCCGCCTCCGCAGCCTTACCCGCGTCGATGCGGCTGCTCACTGCCGGCAGGTGGACGGCGCGCGCACCCACTGACTATCTTAACGACCCGGCAGGCTCTCCGGTGCGTTCCCGCGTTCCTGCTTGAGCCTCCCCGGCGTCCCGGCTATAATCCCCCGGAATCCGGATCCCCGCGCGCGGGACGTCCGGGTACTGATTTCCTGCGAAGAAGTGTGAGCCGATTGAGCCCAGTTGCCGAGAATTTGATTGTCATTCAGGAGCGAATCACCTGGGCCGCCGCAAGATCGGGGCGCCGCCCGGAGGAGATCGAGCTGGTGGCGGTCACCAAAACGCAGCCGGTGGAGCGGCTCCGCGAAGCCATTCAGGCCGGAGTACGGGCCATCGGCGAGAACTACGTTCAGGAAGCGGAAGAGAAACTGGAGGCGCTGGGGGCGGTGCCCGTGAAACGGCACCTGATCGGACACCTCCAGCGGAACAAGGCGGGTAAAGCCGCCGCTCTCTTCGATGTGGTCCAGTCCGTCGACAGCCTGGAGCTGGCGCAGGCCCTGGGCCGGCGCGCCGCGGGGCTGGGGCGCTCGCTGGACGTGCTGGTGGAAGTAAACATCTCCGCGGAGGAGAGCAAGTTTGGGGCCTCGCCGGAACGCGCGCTGGACCTGGCCGGGCAGGTAGCCGGAGTTTCCGGCCTGCGGCTGACGGGCTTGATGGGAGTTGGACCGCTGAACGGTGACGAGGCGGCAACGCGCCGCAGCTTCCGCCTGCTGGCGGATCTCTGGCAGCGGCTCCCCGCGGAGCACCGGCTGGTGCTCTCGATGGGGATGACGGGAGATTTCGAGCTGGCCATCGCGGAGGGCTCCACGATGGTCCGGATCGGTACCGCTCTGTTTGGGGCGAGGAGGAGCCTGCGATGAGTAGGAGAGGCATGGCGGACGAATACGAAGAGCAAGACGGCTGGATCGCCAAGCTGCGCGACCGCTGGTTTGGAGAAGGGGAAGAGGACGAGGACGAGCACTTCGGGTCGGCGCAGCAGGGAGCCAACGGCATGCACAGCATGAACGGCGTGAACGGCGCCGCCGCGACCATGGCCCCTCCCAAGGCGCAGCGCAAGGCTCAGGCCAACGGCGCCCTCCTCCAGGTGCACGCGCACCGCGGCAGCCAGATCACGAAGCGGGTGCCCCGCTCCCTGGCGGATGCCCAGCGCGCGGCCGAGGACCTCAAGGAGCGCCGGCCGGTAATAGTGAACCTCGAGAAGGCGGATGATGACCTCGCCCGCCGGGTGATCGACTTCATCAGCGGCGTGACCTACGCGCTGAACGGCTTCTACGAGCGCGTCGGCGATAAGGTGTTCCTGTTCACCCCGTCCAATATCATCATCGCGGACGAGGATGAAGTGGAGCCGGGCGGCAAGGGTCTCTTCGCCGACGAAGAGGAGCGCTGATCGGCGGCGAATGGCCGGCGATCAGCGTTGGCGCGCCGGGCCGGACCGCCGCAACGGGACCGGGTGCGGACGGATCATCCGCCGGACCCGTCCGCACTCACTCGCTGCGGTCCGCGTCTTTGCCGTCGAACAGGATCCCATGTCTCTACCGCAACGCCTCGCCTTTCTAGGGGGTGGAGTGATGGCCGGAGCCATCCTCCGCTCCCTTATTCAAGCCGGGCTGGTCTCACCCGCCCAGGTTTCCGTCTCCGAGATCGTGGCGGAGCGCCGCGATCAACTGGCCGCGCTGGGTGTCCGCGCGGTGCCCACCAACCAGGAGGCGGCCGCGGACGCGGACGTGCTGGTTCTGGCGGTGAAGCCGTACGTGGTCCCCACGGTCCTGCAGGAGCTGCGCGCGCATCTGCGGAGCACCCAGCTCGTGGTCTCCAT
>CAYQDT010000958.1:0-2044 GCA_964416225.1 uncultured bacterium | reverse complement strand
CAGGGCCAGCACGCCGCGCCCGCGCTCGTCATGCAGCGCCCTGGCCGCGCGGAACACCTCGGCCTGCTCCGTGGGCCGCGGCTGCAGGAAGATACTGGCGGTCCCGCCGCAGATCAGGCCGTCGTCCCACCCGAAGTCGTCATCCAGGTGCAGCTCCATTAACTCCGGCACGCCGCCGCGCACGAGCTGCAGCCCCCGGCGGCGTGCCTCCGCTTCCATGCAGCCGCCGCCCAGCGTGCCGAGGATCTCTCCGCCGGGCAGGAAGACGGCGCGGGCACCCGTCTTCTGCGGGGTCGAGCCGGCGGTGTGGACGACGGTCCCCAGCGCGAAGGGCTGGTCCGCGTCGAGCAGTCGAACGATGTCGGTATACAGGCGATCCATAGCTGATCCCGGGGCCGGCGCTACGCCTCGTCCGAAGAGCCGGAGAGGCTTTGCAGGATCCGGTGAGTGATGGACTTGCCGGAGTCGCTCGCCTGGAAGCAGCTTCGCGCGGGCGTGCAGCGGCTGTACATCACCCACCCTTCGTCCAGACCCGTGTCCGTGAAGGTGTGGCGGCACCAGTACTCTTCATGCCCCATGGTCTGCAGGTCTTCCAGCGCGATCTCCCGCCCGTCCGTGATCATGTACAGCTTCTTGCTGCACAGGTGGGCGCAGAGGGGGTGGGGCAGCGGCGTGCGCTCTCTCGATGGCATGGGACCACTCCGGATTCTAGGGCCAACTGCGGCGCAGGTAGGCCGCCAGCAGGATGATCACCAGCCCCAGTACTACGTTTACGGAAAGCCAGCTCTTCCGGTTCTGCGCCAGACTGGAATTCGGCGCGAGGAGCATGGTGGAGATGCCGAACAGCACGAGCGAGAGGAGAACCTTCACCCCCATCACCGGATGGTAGCCCGCCGGGACCGGCGCGCCCGCCGCCTGGAGCGCGTGGATCTTCTGGATCGCCACCCAGTAGTTGTAGAAGCCGGTGAGCAGCAGCACGCCCAGCGCCATGTGGATCAGCCGCTTAAAGTACGGGTGGATCGAGGTCAGGATCTCCTGGCCGTTCGGCAGCCGGTCCAGCGCCGGCAGGACCACGAAGCGCATCATCAGCGTGCCGCCGATGCCCGCCACGGCGGACAGGACGTGCAGGTAGCGCGCCACCACATTGACCCAGAACATTCGCTTGGTCTCTCTCTTCTCTCGTCGCGGCGGGGGCCGCTCCTCCGGGCCCGCGCCGCCGCTGCGCCCGGGCAGCCCTTTCGGGCCGGCCGGTCTGGGCTCCCGGCTCATTGTACTCCCACCGGGCGGCAGCGCCACCTGTGGAAAAGCCCGTGCCGGCGAACCGGACACGGGCCTTTCCCGGATGGGGGCCGCGGCAGCGCCTAGCCGACCGTTTTGCCGGTGGCGACTTTCTCCACCGCGCGGCGGACCAGCACCTTGGTGAGCGGCACCTTGTAGGCACTGCGGGAGAGCGGCTTCGCGCCCTTCAATGCCGCTTCGGCCGCCGCGTTGGCCACCTCGGGGCTATAGGTCTTGCCCTTGAGCGCGGCCTCGGCGTCCGCGGAGCGCCACGGCGCGGGAGCCACGCCGCCCAGCACCACCCGGGCATCACGGATCATGCCGGAGGCGTCCACCACCGCGCTGACGGCCACCGCGGAGACCGCCCAGTCCATGGAGTCCTTCTCCTTGAACTTGATGTAGGTGCTGCGGTTGCCGCGGGCGAGCGCCGGGATATTCACCCCGGTCACGATCTCTCCGTGGCGCAGGACGTTCTCCTGGCGGGGGTTGTCCCGCGGCAGGATGAAGAACTCCTCCGCCGGCACGGTCTGCTCCTTACCGGCGCGGTCCAGGTAGGTCACCGTCGCGCCCAGCGCCACCAGCGCGGTGGCGCAGTCGCTGGGATGGACGATGTAGGAGGGCCCGCCGCCCAGGATGGCGTTGAACTTGTTGTCCGCCTCATCCTCGGCGGCATAGCACTTGGAGCCGCCCTTCTTGATGCACTTGATCGTCTCGTCCCGGTAGTACCAGCAGCGCGGCCGCTGGCAGAGGTTGCCCCCGATGGTGC
>CAYQDT010000957.1:0-2057 GCA_964416225.1 uncultured bacterium | reverse complement strand
TGAACCCGGAAACCCAGATCATCGAAGACGCGAAGTTCAAGACCTTCGGCTGCGGCAGCGAGATCGACTCTTCAAGCCTGGCAACGGAGTGGATGAAGGGCAAGACGCTGGATGAGGCGCTGGCGATCAAGAATACGGAGATCGTGGAAGAGCTGGCGCTGCCGCCGGTGAAGATCCACTGCTCGGTACTGGCCGAGGACGCCATCAAGGCGGCCATCGCGGACCTGAAGACCAAGTCCGGAGACACCGAGGCAGCGGAGAAGATCAAGGCAATGTCCGCGGGGCATTGAGCCGGAGCATGGGCACCGGGGAAGGGCTTTGAGGAGCGCGAGCCGTTCCTCAAAGCTTCGGTCGCGAGCGCCCTCCCCTACACCGTGGAGTTAGCAGATGACGATGCAATTGGGCTCGCCGACGGGAGCACCCACGGCGCTCATTTCTTTGACGCCGGCGGCCATCAAGAAGGCGAAGGAGATCCTGGCGGGGCAGGAAAAGCCCGAGGAGTTCTACCTCCGGATGGGTGTGAAGGGCGGCGGCTGCTCCGGATACTCCTACGTCCTGGAGTTCGACCGGGATGTGGATACGAAGTACGACCGCTTCTTCGAATTCGAAGGGGTGCGGGTGGTGGTCGATCGGAAGAGCCTGGTTTACCTGGCCGGGACGACCCTCGACTACACCGGCGACCTCCACATCCTGGGGGAGGGCGGCTTTGAGTTCAAGAATCCGAACGTCTCCCGGAGCTGCGGCTGCGGAACGTCGTTCCAGGTCTAGCCTCGCCGCCGGTTGCGGAGCATTCCGGCCTCCGTGGACCTGGGCAGCCGGCCGGTGACGGAGCGAGGGGGCATTCCGCAGCGGGTGGCGCAGGCGCTCCGGCGCTGGTTGCCGCCCGGCTTCTGGGAGGGCCCTCCGGATCGGCCGTCCGTCGCGCTGACCTTCGATGATGGCCCCCACCCGGTGCTGACGCCCCGGATTCTGGAGGTGCTCGGCCGCCGGGAGGCGCCCGCGACGTTCTTCACGATCGGCCGCCGGGCGGAGCGGTATCCGGAGCTGACGCGGCGGATGCACGCGGAAGGCCACGACGTCGGAAACCATACCTGGAGCCATCGTCCGCTTTGCGCGGGGGCCGTGCGCTCGCTGGATCGGGAGCTGGAGTGCACGGAGGAGCTGCTGGCTAAGCTGGCGCCCGGTTCCCCGCGGATCTTCCGGGCACCGTTCGGGTGGATTGGTCCGGGCGGTGGCGCGGCTCTCCGCCGCGCGCGCCTGCTTCCGATCTACTGGAGCGTCGTGCCGGCGGACTGGGACCCTACTCCCGCCGCGGCGGTCGCGGGGCGGGTGCTGCGCGCGGTCCACCCGGGCGCCGTCGTGGTCCTGCACGCGGGCCAGCCGTGGCATGCGGGGACGGCCGCCGCGCTGGAGACGCTCATCCTGGGGCTGCGGGAGCAGGGCTACACGCTGGTGACGGTCCGCCGGATGCTGGAGCATTCGGGCTGGACGGTGGGCCTGCGGTAAGGTGCGGAGCATGGAGATCGAACGCCCGGAGGAGGTTGGCGAGGCGGAGCTGGAGGACCGGACGGCCCGGTACGCCACGGCCTGGTGGTCCGCCGCCCGGCAGAGCGCGGACGGGGTCCGGCCGATGCGTCTGGACCGCGCGGGAGCGAACATTGACGCGAATCCGGAGTAGACTTTGCCGCTTCTGGTTACCACCATGCTGGCCGGCGCTCGCACCCGACCGGGGAGGAGGGTCGGGGAGGCAGCGCGGTATGGCTGGAATGCAGAAGCAATGTCGGATTGGAGCACGTTCGAGTTCTTTGAGGAGCTCCTGGAGGAGTTCCCGGCGCTGGACGCCGGCGCGCGGGCATGCGGAGGCTATGGAGCCCGCCTGCGGCTGGCGCAGGAAGGCTGGAGCCGGTTTCGGCCGGCGGAGGAGTGGACGGAAGCGCGCGCGCGGGAAATCACCGCGACGCTGCGGGACGTGTACGCGCCCGAGGCGCTCCTGATGGACGGCGTGGCGGCGGAGCGGGTGACTCGGTTCGCGGCGCTGGCCCTGGGCGCGCTGCAGG
>CAYQDT010000956.1:0-2059 GCA_964416225.1 uncultured bacterium | reverse complement strand
ACCATCCGGAAGCCCCAGCGGGGGAACGCGCCGCTCGCGCTGGAGGGTGAGGCGTCGTCCCGCGGGCTCCAGACGTAGCCGAAGTGCTCGTCGTACTGCAGCGCCAGTCGGCGGTGCAGTGTCTCCGCCAGGAGAGCCGGCGTGACTCCGGGCCGGGCGGCGTCCGCGCCGGCAAAGTCAGGCCAGTAAAGCACCAGCAGGCAATCGGGCATGTACGCTCTCCGCTCCCGAAGACTCCGCGTGGATGGCGCGCCAGGAGAGGGCGAATCAATCTAGAGACCGGGCGTGAGCAACAACCGAGAGTATAGCCCTGCGGGTGTTCGAGCGTCAACGAAGCCTACGGGGGATTGCCTGGTTGTGTAAAGAGCCAGGGAGCCTGTAAGAACGGCCGGTCAGCGCTCTGTTCGCCGTGCCCGGAACAAGCACCTGCCCCGCTGGCGAACGCACGAAAGATCGAAGATTGCAGCGGGGGAAAATGAAGCCTCGGCTTCGGAAGCACTGGGAGCGGACACCCGGCGGGCTCGCGCCTGCAGGCTTCCTTTCAGTTACCCTTCTCGTTGATCCGGAGCTGCAGCGTCCGGAACGCCTGGACCAGCTCCTCGCTGAGGCCCGGCGCGCGGATGCCGTTGCTCACCATCGCCTGGGCGTCTTCGTAGCGGCCCTCGCGGTAGAGGAGCTGGGCCAGGTAATAGAAGGCGGTGCCGTTTTCCGGGTCCGCGTGGACCACCTGGCGGTAGACGCCCTCCGCTTCCCGCACCCGGCGGGCATTGTCCAGCGCCCGGGCATGCCCGAGGGGGACGTAGGAGAGGGCCGGGTCCGCGAGGGAGAGGTCGGTGGCCTGCGTGAAGAGCTTGAACGCCTCTTCCTCTTTCTTCTCGCGCAGGAGCAGCTCCGCGAGCCGGAAGAGGGCTGCCGGGTGCGTCGGCGCGCCGCTGACCGCGTCGCGGAGCGTCTTCTCCGCCAGCTCCAGCTTCTGGTTGTCCTCGTAGACCGTCGCGAGCTGGAGCTGCGGCTCCACTTCCTTGCCTCCGGACGCGGCTACGGAGGCGCTCAGGGCCGCGATGGCGCCCTTCGGGTCGTAGTTCAGGTGGCAGGCCCGGCCGAGGAACAGCTGGGCGGTGATGCTCTTCGGCGTCAGGCGGACGGCTTCCCGCAGCTCCGAAAGCGCCTCGTCGTACTTCTGAAGCTGGAGGAGCAGCCGACCCCGCTCCGTACGCGCCAGGGCATCCCCGGGCGCAAGCTTCACGATCTCGCGCTGCTCCTCTTCCGCCTTGCGCCAGTTGCCGACCGCGCTCCAGGAGAGGCTCCGCATCTGCCGCGCCATCAGCTCGGACGCGTTCGCGGGGCGCGAGACCGTCGGCGGGGCAACGTGGGTGAAGGTCTCGGGATCGCCGGCGCCGGCCGTCCGGAGGAGGTCGGCCAGGTAGGCGGAGGCGCTCCCGGCGGGGTACGCGGGCCCCATGCCGCCCTTGCGGTAGAGGGAGTGGAAGACCCCGATGACGCCGCCGTGGTCCACGGAGAGCATCGGCCCGCCGCTCCAGCCGGGCTGGACGTCCGGGGAGGCGTTGAGCACGCAGAGACTGGTTTCCCCGCGCTTGAGGACGCTCTGGATCTTGCTGTCCCAGTGTTCGGGGCGGGCCAGCGCCGCCACGGTATCCTCGCCGTACGCCAGGGGGAAGCCGTAGAGGCGCAGCATCCGGTCGCCGAGGGCTGTGGGGAGGGCGTCGGCGTTCTTGACCGCGATGTTCTCCAGCGGGAGCGCCGGGAGGCCGGCCTGGGGCAGCTTCAGCAGGGCGATGTCGGCCTGGGCGTCGATGGCGACGACGCGGGCTTCATAGGCGCGGCCGGTCCAGGGACTGAAGACGAGCGCCGTCCCGTCGGCTGCCTTCCGCCCCTTCCCGAGATCCACCGCGACGACGTGGCTGGCGGTAACCGCCCAGCTCCCGTCTCCCACGAGGAAGCAGCTCCCGCGGGCTGAGCGTAGCGAGTTCAGGGTCCGGATGAGGACCACCGCGTCCTCGGGGGCGGCCGTTCGGGGCGGCGCGTCCGCGGCGCGGGT
>CAYQDT010000955.1:0-2064 GCA_964416225.1 uncultured bacterium | reverse complement strand
GCACCGGCTGAAAGGCCCAGAACGCCTTTTGCTCCGGGGTGAAGAGCTGCCCCGCATGGGCCGGCGCCCCGGCGGAAGCGGCGGCCGGCGTGTCCGGCCACGGCGCGCCCATCCGCACCCACGCGGTGAGGTCCGCGAGCGCCTGCGGCTTCAGCTTCCCGCCCGGAGGCATCTTCAGGTCATCCGTGTAGGAGACCGCCCGGAGCAGCAGGCTCCGCTGAACGTCCGCGCCGTGGACCAGCGGCCCGGTGCTCCCTCCCTTGAGGAACGCCGACGCGCTGTCCAGCTTCAGACCGCCCTTGGCCTGGGTCCCGCCGTGGCAGGCGAAGCACTGGGAGGCCAGGAGCGGCCGAATCCGGCTCTCGAAGAACTCCCGGGCCTTCGGGTCGATCGGCTTGGCCGCCGCGGCCGGCGCCGGGGCCTCCGCCGCCCAGGCCAGGACCGTCCCCAGCCCCAGCGCCAGGCCCGCCGCCGCACCGGCAGCCCAGGCCCCGCCGTTTCGCTTCTTGCTACCGCTCACGTCTGACCCTTTCGTTCTTTTTCACCACCGGTAGTCTCACCACGGAGACACGAAGAACACGGAGAGAAAAGGAGAGTTTTCGATTTAGAGGATTCCCGGAGATGGAATGTGACGGGGTGAATCGAGAATCATGGGGTGCTGCCGCTTCCGTGCTCCGACCTGGCCGCTCCCGTCCGGCTAGATCCCCTGCGTCCGTTACCCGCCTCCAGCACGCGTCCGCTCCGCGTCTCCGCCGAGAGACAGGCCCGTACGGCTCGTCGAGGAGCGCACCACCAGGCGCGCCGGCGTCCGGATCCCCGCCGGCGGCGCGTCCGGGGCGTCGATCCGCTCGAACAGCCGCTCGGCGGCCCGCCGGCCCATCTCCCGCGGGGCCTGGTCGACCGTGGTGAGCCGGAGGTACCGCGCCATGCGCTGGTCGCCGTAGCCCACCAGGGCGATTTCTTCCGGAACGCGCAGCCCGCGCCGCTCCAGGGCCAGCAGCGCCTCCGCGGCGAGGTCGTCGTTCGCGGCGAAGAGCGCCGTCGGCCGCTCCCCCGCGGTGAGGAGCTGCTCCACCCACTCCTCCACGTGCCGGCTGTTGAACGAATCACCCGCGATCAGGCGCGGGTCCACCTCCAGGCCCGCCGCCTCGAGCGCGGCCCGGTAGCCGGCGCAGCGCTCCACGGAGGGGCTGGCCTGATCGCCACCGGAGAGATGCGCGATCCGCCGGTGCCCGAGGCCCAGCAGGTGCTCCATCACCTGGGCGGTGCCGGAGCGGTCATCGCTCACCACGAAATCGACGGGGACGTCCGGCAGGATATGGTCGACGAGCACCGCCGCGACCCCCTCCCGGAGCACCTCCCGCACCCACGCCTCCGCCAGGGCGCAGGTGTGCGCGCTGGTGACGCAGAGGACGCCCTCCACCCGGTTCTCCAGGAGCAGCCGCGCCTGCGCGTGCTCCGTGGCGGCGCTGTCCGCGGAATAGGCCAGCAGCACCCGGTACTCCCGCCGCATGCACTCCCGCTGGATGCCGTTCACGATCTCCGCGTGGAAGGAGCTGGCGAGCGACGGCATGATCACGCCGACCGTCTGGGTCCGGTTCCGGACCAGGCTCCGGGCGATGCCGTTCGGCCGGTATCCCATCTCCTGCGCCACCCGCAGGATCTGCGAGCGCGTGGCCTGCGGAATGGCGACATCCTGCCGGTCGTTCAGGACGTACGACACCGTGGTCCGGGAAAACCCGGCCCGCCGCGCCACGTCCAGCATACTCGCCCGGTTGATCATCACCGCTCCCGTTGACGCGTGTCATTGACACGTGTCACCCGTCATTATCACGGTGAGACGCAGGCCCTCGCCGGAGGTTTCGGCGGATCGCCGCCCCGGCCATGTTGGGAGAATGTGATGGCGGCCCGGCCGGCGCGCGGAGCCGGGGCGCGAATTGGGGCTTTGACCGGCGGCGGCGATCTGGTATACTAGCCTCGCACGCGGGGGTAACTCAGTGGTAGAGTCACTGCCTTCCAAGCAGTTGGTCGCGAGTTCGAGTCTCGTCCCCCGCTCTTTCTTCC
>CAYQDT010000954.1:0-2065 GCA_964416225.1 uncultured bacterium | reverse complement strand
AAGCGCTTCTGCGGGCCGTGGAACCAGTAGTCCTGGATCTGGGCGAGGTAGTGCGCCAGCCGGTTGCGGCCGGGAGCGCGTCGGGGCTTTCGGGGCATGGCGGGGGCGTTAAGGGGGTTGGCTGGCGCCCGAGGGAGGGGCGCTTCGCAGTGTCGCACGCGGGGCGCCGCGGGTGCAAAGCGGCTGGCGGCCGTGCATTCCCATTGCACCGCTGCAAGGCCGTCCGGATCATGAAGCGATCTTGAAGCCCGGTCCGTGCCCGTGCGGGTCCGGCCGTCAGAGCCGCCTTCCAACGCGGAGTGCCGCCGCTGCAACCCGGCTTTGCAGCCGAATTGCCGCCGTGCTAGCCCCGGCAATCCCAGGGGCATTGCACGCGTGGCAGGCATTTGGCCCAGACGGCAGCGAATTTGCCGCTGCGGACGGGGAGCGATATCGTCGGCGCACCATGCGCGATCACCCATCACTCCCAATGGCCGGGGCGGACGCAGCCGCGCGCGGCGCGCGCCGCCGCGAGCCCGCCATCCTTGAGGTAACGTCCAACATTCACGCCCTCAACATCCGGAACTTCCGGCGGCGCTTCGCCTATGTGGCCACCCGCGCGCTGTGCGCGGGCACGGGGTGGAAGATCACGGTTGACGACTGAAAGCGCGCGGACTGCCGGGCTCGGTTGACTGAGGCTGCCGCTTCCGCTAGTCTCCCCATGTGCGACGAGGCCTCCCCTCGACGCGTCCATCCGTAACGCCACGCTATGGTCCCACGCTCCCCGCGGGAGCACGCCCCGCTGCGCGCGCTCCTCTACGCCCGGGTCAGCTCTCCCCCACAGAAGCACCGGCCGGCCGGCCAGGACGATGAGCCGTCCCTCGGCGAGCAGCTTTCCCTGACCCGCGCAGCCGCCGCACAGCGCGGCTGGCCCGTCGTCGCCGAACTGGAAGACGTGATCCCGGGAGCCGTGCCCGTGAGCGGCCGGCCGGCGGGCGCCGAGCTCTACCGTCTGATGGGGGAGTGCGCGTTCGACGTGCTCGTGGTCTACGACAATGACCGCATCGGCCGGGACCAAGACGGCGTCGTGGCGAAGGTCTTCCGGTCGGACCTGCGGCGCTCCTCGGTCCAGGTCTTCTCCGTCCATCAGCCCCTGGAGCCGCGCCCCCGCGCGGAATACGACCCCTACGAGGACGACGCGGCACTGTGGCTGGAATCCGTCTCCGACACGGCGAGCTCCGTCTACATCCGGCAGTTCCGCCGTCGCCGCGCCTTCGGGATGAAGAACCGGGTCTCGCAGAAGCGCCTGATGCCGGCACTGCCGCCGATCGGCTACCTGGCGGAGCGGCACGTCCTGCCGAGCGGCCGTTCGTACCTCGGCAACCGCTACCCGGACCCGGAGTTCGCCCCGGTGGTGCGGCGCATCTACGCCGAGTGCGAGGCCGGGCACAGCTGCCTCGCGATCGCCCGCCTCCTGAACGCGGACGGCTTCCGCACGCCGAGCGGCACCCTCTGGATCGAGAGCACCGTCCGCGGCATCCTCAAGAACCCCACTTACTACGGCGCCGCCGTGTACTACCGGACCCGCTGCATCGGCGGGCCGGACCCGAAGCACCCGGGGCGCCGCTCGCGGGTGAACCTGCCTCCGGATCAGTGGCTCGTCGCGGAGGAAGCGCAGCATCCGGGACTCGTTACGAAAGAGCAGTGGGTGCGCTGCCAGGAGATCATGGCCGCCCGCCGGAAGGCGCCCCGCGCCTACGGCGAGAGCTCGCTGCTGGCAGGCCTGGTGCGGTGCGGCAAGTGCGGCGGCCCGATGTATAAGAACGGCGGCTGGAACGGCGGCTACTACAGCTGCCACCGCTTCCGCAGCACGATGGGCGCGGAGTGCGCCAAGAACAATATGCAGCGTCTCCCGCTGGAAACGCAGGTCGTCGAATACCTGGCTGGGCTGCGGCGGTCAGACGACCTGCTCGCGACCTTCCGGCTGACGCCTGACAACGACGAGCCCGTCCCGGCCGCCCCGCTGGAGCGTTCGGAGCAGGCGCTGCAAGAGATCGACCGCCGGCTTCTGAAGGCGCGCGAGGCC
>CAYQDT010000953.1:0-2065 GCA_964416225.1 uncultured bacterium | reverse complement strand
GCGGCATCCGCGCCGTCGAGATCGAGTACGAGGGCGATCCCGCCCACTTCAACGACCGCCTGCTCCTCGGCCCGCAGTGGGCGCGCAAGGAGCCGTCGTGCCAGCCAATCGATCCGGGACCCGTCCGCCGCGCCGCCTTCCTTCAGCGCGCGCTGCGCCAGGTACCGCGCCGCCTCGACGAACTGCGGATCATTCATCGTCACCAGCGCCTGGAGCGGCGTGTTCGTCCGCTCGCGCCGGACCGTACACACCTCGCGGGTCGGCGCGTTGAAAATCTCCATCGATGCGGGAGGCGCCGCGCGCTTCCAGAAGGTGTACATGCTGCGGCGGTAGAGGCTCTCCCCCGTGTCCCGCCGGTAGTCCCGCGTGTTGCTGCCGATCATGGCCACCGCTTCCCAAACGCCGTCCGGCTGATACGGCCGGACGCTGGGTCCCCCGATCTTGCGCACCAGCAGCCCACTTGCCGCCAGGGCATAGTCCCGGACCATCTCCGCGTCCATGCGGAAGCGCGGCCCGCGGGAGAGGAGCCGGTCCTGCGGATCTTTCAGCCGCTTCTCCCGAGTCGTCGCGGCGGACTGGCGGTATGCCGCGGAAGTGACCAGGGTGCGGAAGAGCTTCTTCACGTCCCAGCCGCCCTCCCGGAACTCCACGGCCAGCCAATCCAGCAATTCGGGATGCGACGGTTGCTCACCCGTCACGCCAAAGTCGCCCGTGGTTCGCACCAGGCCCGTCCCAAAGAGCTCCTGCCAGAAGCGGTTCACGGTCACCCGCGCCGTGAGCGGGTTCTCCGGCCGCAGCAGCCACTTCGCCAGTCCCAGACGGTTCCTCGGGAGGTCGTCCGACATCCGGGGCAGGAACGCAGGCGTTGCCGGCGGCACCGGGTCGCGCCGCTGGTCGTACTCGCCGCGGAAGAGGACGAAGGCGGATGGGGTCTGGGTTCGTTCCTGCATCACGTGCGCCACGGTGCCGCGCAGGCGGATCATTCTGTCCTCTTGCACCAGCGCGGCGAGCCGGGCCGCCTGGGCGCGGTACGGCTCGTCCGTTCCGGCCAGCCACCCGCCAAACAGCTCCTCGCGCTCGGCGTCCGTGAGCTGTGCGGCGGGCCGCGAGACGAGCCACGCCGAGCGCGAGCCCTTCGCCCACCGGGTCACCTCCTCGGGAGCGAGCGCCCGGCCGTACAACCGGACATCCTGAATCTCCGCACCCTCCACGCCCGAGGTGGAGTGGCGCTGCCCGATCTTGAGCGGGACGGTCGTGCGGATGGTGTTCTGCAGGGAGTTGGATGCGGTGTCCGCCTCGCGCGCCTCGCCATCCACGAAGATCCGCACGCCCGCGGCGTTTCCGGCGCCGGTGTAGGCGATGCAGACGTGGTGCCATACGCCGGCGGTGATCGGCTCCCGCGCCACGACCTTCAGCGCGTCGCTCGGCCAGCGATGGACGATGTGCGTCCCGACCCGGCCGTTCTCCACCCAGAGGTCCCAGCCGCGGAAATCGTGCTGGTCGTCCATCCGGGCGATCAGCGACCCATAGCTGTTGGGAGACGGGATCTTCACCCAGGCGCCGTAGGAGAACGGCTGGTCCTTCTCGAAATCACCGGCCTGCGGGAGCTCGACCGTACTACCGGCCCTGCGCTGGAAGGCCCGAGCGGAGATCTGGCCTGCGGCCCACGCCGGCTCGCTCGTCGCGGTCAGGCGGACCGGCCGGCCATCAACGGTTGCCGAAAGCTCCCGCCCGGCACCCTCGTTCAGCGGTAGATGGAGCCGGAGACCATCCTCCGGGATGGTTCCGCCCGCTTCTCGGGCCTTCGGTGACGCCAGCCACCGCTCGAAGTCGGGACGTGCCGCTGCCCGGCGCGTCTCCGTCTCCTTTCGCGCGGCGGCGATCTCCCCCGCGAGCGAATCGAACCGGGCCCGATCTTCCGGCATCGGAAGGATGATGGTCGGGGCGGTATCCTTGACGTTTCCGTCCATCGCCGCCTGGGTGGTGTTGTTGAAGAACGCCGCGAGGCTGTAGAACTCCCGCTGCGTGAGGGGATCGAACTTGTGGTCGTGGCAGACCGCGCATC
>CAYQDT010000952.1:0-2068 GCA_964416225.1 uncultured bacterium | reverse complement strand
GCGCGAAAAGCGTTCCGCGCCGGGTTCCTTCCACGGGCTCCGTGGTGAACGTGAAGCGGGTCGTGACCACGGCCGCCCGCTCGTCGTACCCCCAGCTCACCTGGGTATCCGTCACTGGGGAATAGGCACACTTCGCGAAGAGTGCCAGGGTGTCCGGTCGATGGTCCGGAAGCACCGCCAGCGCGAAGTAGGTCCGCTCCCCGGGGTGGTTCGTGAGTACCGGCGTTCCCCAGCCGGACCACGTGGACCCGGAGGGAGCGAAGAGCCCGTAGTGGCGGCCGTTCGCGGTAAGGCCCAGCACGGCGCTCCGCGCGGTTCCCGACCAGATCACGGGCGGCTTGCCGAACCGGACCCGGGCGCCGCCGCCGGCGAAGCGGGCATAGACATACGGCGATCCATGCCCGTATGACACCGTCATCTGCCGCGGCCCCTGCGCGAACCGGGCGCGTACGAACCAGTCGCTAAAGCCGTCGACGCGGGCGTCGGGAAACCGCTCTTGCGCGGAATGCTCGAGCAGGAGGTCTTCCCCGCCATCCGGCGGCATTGCGCCGAATACTCCGGCGGCATTGCGCCGAATACTCCGGCGGCACCCGCGGTCAGCGAGGGGCCGGGATCGTAAACGCGAAGGCCGGATGCAGCTTCCTGGACGGCCAGGGGGAGGGGATACTGCCGCTCCGAGTACGGCATCCACGCCAGCGAGCTCCACCAGGAGTTCGTCGGCATGGGTCCCTGGAGGCTGGTCGTACGGAAGACCTCCGGCTGCGGACCGGCGGCTCCCTCGGGGAGTGCGGCAGCATAGCTCCCGGCACCGACGCGCACAATCGAGGATGCCGCCGGACGCGCGGGCACGGCTTGCAGGCCGGTGGCGAGGAGTAGGAGGAGTAGGAGGAGTAGGACGCGGAGGATGGATCCGGAGCCGCTGCGCTTCACGAGGTCACCTGCATGGAGAGGTACTGCAGCATTCTAGTGGACGTAGATCGGGACGGACGGGACCGAGCCACTGGCGAACCGAGTGACGAGCGGCCTTCCAGAGGCCCGCACCAGGGTCGGCCCCGGTGCGCGAAGCCCGTGCCCCGGCTCACGTGTCCTCGGCCCCGTTCGCGCCCACTTCGGCGCCGAAGAGCGCGCGGATCTGGTGCGGCACCCCCCGCGGTCTTCCGCGCGCGAGGTCGAGATAAACCCACTCCGTCTCGCCGCGAGCCACCACCTGGCCGTCCGGGCGGCGCACAAATTCATAGTACCGTAACGCGGCGGTACGGCGCACTCCGGTTACCCAAGTGCGGATTTCGAGCACGTCGCCGGTGTACACCGGGCGGAGGTATTCGATCCGATGGCTTCGGACGACCCAGGCAGCGCCGTCGGCCTGCGTGGCGGCAGCGCAGCCGGCGGCATCGGAATGGGAGAGGGCGGCTTCCTGCATCCAGCGGACATACTCCACGTTGTTGGCGTGTCCATTGTCATCCATCGCCGCCGCCAGCACCCGGATCTCGTAGAGGTACTGTTTCATCCTGGCTGCGCGACCTTCCGGGCACGACCCTGCCGTCCGGCGCTCTCCATTCGGGTCCCGAGCCCATTGAATGATACCGGAGGCCCGGACCGGTAGGGGCCCGCGCGGGGCGAACCGGACACCGCCGACCTCGGGGAGCGCTGACTCCGAAGCCTGCCCCCGTCCGCACACCAGGCGCCGCCGGCCCGCCTCCCGCAGCCCGGCGGTCCTCCGCGTGCCCATGGGCGGCGCGCTCTTTCCTGACCCGATGGCCGATCGGCTCATCGTTTCTGACTGCCGGTCATCGATTTATGACCGGCCACGCTCTCCAGCCGGGATGCCTGCTCGCCGACAACTGTTTAGCCGTCGCCTCGATAGCAGACAGACGGATGGTCTCCGGACCAACCCTTCTGCTGCGTTTTCTCCGGCCGGGCCCGGAGGATGGTCACCGGCTACTGGGATGCCTCGACGCACCCAACGTCCACGAACGAACATCAACACCCACTCGGCCCCGGCGAATGGGATCAACAGGAAGCTGTAACCTCGATCATGTTTCACCCAAACCAAGAGAAGCACACCGGG
>CAYQDT010000951.1:0-2073 GCA_964416225.1 uncultured bacterium | reverse complement strand
CCTGCTCATCCTGGTCATGGCGAAGTTCGTCTATCGTCCGGTAACCGCCACGATTGACGCGCGCCAGAAGGAGATCCAGGACACCCTGGAGCAGATCGCCGCGGACCGCCGCACGATGGAGCAGTCACGCACCGACTACGAGCGCCGCCTGGCGGGCATCGAGGAAGAGGCGCGCCAGCATATCCAGGGGGCCGTGAAGCAGGCCCAGGAAGAGGGCGCGCAGATCCTGGCGAAGGCGCAGGCGGACGCCGCCGCCCAGCGGGAGCGGGCGCTGCAGGAGATCGACCAGGAGCGCCGCAAGGCCATTGCGCAGATCCGCTCGGAGATGGCGGAGCTCGCCGTGGTTGCCGCGGGAAAGATCCTTCAGCGGGAGATCAACCCGGAAGTGCACCGGGAGCTCATCTCCGACTTCATCGGCCAGGTGGGTGCCACCCGCTAGGCCCGTCTCCAGCCCGAGTATTTTCGGGGCGTCCGGCACCGACGTGTCGTAGGCCCGAGCAGATTTCACCATGACCGAGCTCAGCGTCGTTCGCCGCTACGCCCAAGCCCTGTTCGATACCGCCGCCCGGGCGGGAAGCGTGGACCAGGTCGAAGAAGACCTGCGCGCCATGACCCAAGTCTTCACCAGTTCCCCGCGACTGGTCCAGGTTCTGCGTGCTCCGGTGATTGCCGGCGAGCGGAAGCAGCGGTTGGTAGAGCAGCTCTTCGGGACCCGGGTGAGCCCCCTCACGCTCCGGTTTCTCATTCTGGTGATCACCCGTCGGCGGGAGGAAATCCTGGACGCGGTCTACCCGGAATTTCAGCGGCTCGCCAACGAGCAGCGGGGCTTGATGACGGTCCAGGTGACCTCCGCCACTCCCCTCTCGGACGCGGAGCGCTCCAGTCTGAGCGCCGCGCTGGCGCGGAAGACCGGCAAGAGAGTGGTGCTGGAAGGCAGGCTGGACCCGTCGATCATCGGTGGGCTCGTCCTGCGGATCGGCGACACGATTGTGGACGGCAGCGTCCGGACGCGCCTGCAGCAGCTGCGAAATCGCCTGCTGGTGGGTGCGGCATAGGCCGCTGCAGCGGGCTCTGGGATAGCCGGCAAAGGCTGCCGCCCGACGGATATCAGACAACTCCGCAACGGCCCGTCCGTGCGGCACACCGGTTCCCTCCTGTTGATAGGAGCAAACGTAATGGCAATTCGTCCGGAAGAAGTAACCTCCATCCTCGAGCGGGAGCTCCAGGAATTCGCACCCCAGATCGAACAGGTGGGTGTGGGCACCGTCCTTGAAGTCGGCGACGGTATCGCGCGCATCTACGGCCTTCAAGATGTGATGGCCGGCGAGCTCGTGGAGTTCGAAGGGCAGATCATGGGGATGGTCCTCAACCTGGAAGAGGACAACGTCGGCGTCGTGATCCTCGGCTCCGATACCCATGTCGCCGAGGGCCAGACGGTGCGCCGGACCGGCCGAATCGCGGACGTGCCGGCCGGCGACGCGCTCCTCGGCCGGGTGGTGAACGGCCTCGGCGAGCCGATCGACGGGAAGGGCCCGATCATCACGGAGACCCGCCGGCGAATCGAGATCAAGGCGCCGGGCGTGGTGGACCGCCAGCCTGTTGATGAGCCGATGCAGACCGGCCTGAAGGCGGTTGACTCCATGATCCCGATCGGCCGGGGGCAGCGCGAGCTGATCATCGGAGACCGCGGCACGGGCAAGACGGCCGTAGCGCTGGACACCATCCTGAACCAGAAGGGGACGGGGGTGAAGTGCTTCTACATCGCCATCGGCCAGAAGCTCTCGAACGTGCGCGCCATCGTGGACATCCTGGAGCGCGAAGGCGCGATGGAATACACGACGGTCATCGCGGCCACCGCGTCCGACCCGGCGCCGATGCAGTACATCGCCCCGTTCACCGGCTGCACCATGGGCGAATACTTCCGCGACAACGGCATGCACGCCGTGATCATCTATGACGACTTGTCCAAGCAGGCCGTCGCCTACCGCCAGATGTCGCTCCTCTTGCGCCGCCCGCCTGGCCGCGAAGCCTATCCGGGCGACGTGTTCTATCTGCACTCCCGCCTGCTCGAGC
>CAYQDT010000950.1:0-2076 GCA_964416225.1 uncultured bacterium | reverse complement strand
GACGCAGTGGGCCTCGTCGATGACGAAGAGCGAGACCCCGCGCCGCTGGAGGGCGCGGACGAACGACCGCTGCCGGAGGCGCTCCGGGGCGGCGTAGATGAGGGAGAGCTCGCCGCGGGCAATCAGCTCCATCCGGTGGTCCGCCTCGCCCGGCTCCAGGGAGCTGTTGATGAGCGTGGCGCGGCGGTAGAGGCGCGGGGGGAGGCCGTCCACCTGGTCCTTCATCAGCGCGATGAGCGGCGAGATCACCACCGTGGCGCCGGGGAGGAGGGCGGCGGGAAGCTGGAAGCAGATCGATTTCCCCGCGCCGGTGGGCATGAGGCCGAGGACCGACTTTCCCTGGAGCAGCGGCAGGATCACTTCCGCCTGGCCGGGGCGGAGGTGATCATAACCGAACACGCGCTGGAGCGCGGCGTTGAGGCCCTCCGCATCCGTGGGGAGCGGGCCGCACGTCTCGTGGAGGCCGAGCGCCTCCAGCAGCTCCTCCCGCTCCTCTTCCCGCAGGCGCTCCAGCTCGTCCTCCGCGGACGAGGGGTCGGCGCCGAGCTGCCGGAGCGCCTCCGCCCGCACGCGCTCCGCCTCCGCGTCTTCGGCGCCTCCTGAGCCTCCTGAGCCTCCCGAGCCTCCCACAAGGTGCGGCAGGTGCGCGAGCGCCGCGTCCGGCTTGCCGAGCCGCAGCCAGGCGCGGGCGCGGCCGACGGGGTCCGCCCCCGCCCGGAACCGCTCGTCCGCGCGGTCCGCCCGGTCCAGCGCCAGGAAGACCTCTCCCACGGCGCGGTGGCCCCAGTGCCCCGCCTCCGGCTGGTTGACGAGCTCCCGCGCCAGGTCCCGCGCCGCCTCCACCTCGCCGGCGGCAATCAGCGCGCGGCAGCGGTCGAACCGGTCCCGCGGGCCGAGGTCGCGCGCCGGGAGCAGGGCGAGCGCCCCCTGCCCGTCCGCCCAGCGGAGCAGGTAGCGGACCACCTGCCGGCGCAGCCCCTCGGGCAGGGCCGCGGCCTGTTCCGGGTCGAGCGGGAGGGCGGGCGAGAGCGTGGGAGGCGAGGCAAGGGCCATGGAGCGCAGCGTGGGCGCCCGGCGGCAGGGAGCCGGGCGGGGTTCAGGGAGTACGTCGGCTGACGAGACCCTCCCAGGATACTGCGGAGCCTCCGCTTTACGCAAATGCTCCGCACTCCGGCCGCGGGTGCCCGGCCCGGCGCCCCGCCCCCCCCAAAAAAACCGGCCGGGTGTCAGGGAGTGGCACCGGAGGCCGCGGCGCGGCGCTCATCCTTCCCGGCGAGGGCGCGCTCCGCCGGGAGATGGAGGCCGCGCCGCGCTCCCGCGACTTCCGGTGGAGCGTCCGGCGCCCCGGGCCCGCCGCCGCGATGGGCGGGGGCGCGATCCACGCGCGGCGCCCGCCGCGGGACGGCACGCCCCCCTCCTCCTCCAGAACGGCCGCCCGCCCGAACGGAGTAGGCGGCCCTCCGCGGGAGCGGCCGATATCGCTCTTGAGAGCAGTTTTCGCCCGGAGCGAGAATCGGGCCCGGGCGAATCCGCGCGGGGAGCGATCCTCACTCGCCTCCGGATGAAACAGGAGTCCACCCCGGGGCAGCCGCGCTGTGCCGGGGCTGGTCGGGTGCAAGCTGGGCAGGGGCCGCCGGGTCCCTGCCTCTTTTTCTCAGCCGCGCTCCCGCCGGATCGGAACCGGGGCGCCGCGCCGCCGTTCTGGTGAGATGCAGGCTCCGCTGTATCGAGGGGCGGAGCATTCCACGGTACGCTCCATTCCGATCGGTGTTACAAATCAAAGGCCGCGTTTCGCACCGGAGGCGGACCACCGCGGAGCGGATGGCGGCGCTGTCGAGCTGCCGCATAAGGGGGCAGTAGCATGGGACACGACTCCAGAAACTCATCCGATCACGGGCAGTTGGGGAGGGTGTTGCGCTTGACCGAGGAACCCTGGTACAATTTATTACTGGGGGTAATTTTCACCGCGATGACTGTCGTCAATTCCTTCACCTGGCTATCGGGAAACTATCCGAAGTATTTGTATTGGATAGGCGTCGCATCGATAGTCGCCACCGCTTATCTCTCCGTGGGGTT
>CAYQDT010000949.1:0-2080 GCA_964416225.1 uncultured bacterium | reverse complement strand
CGCAGGTATTGTCATCCTCGTCGTCCTGGCGGGGGTGGGATTGAGCCTGCTCCGCCCGGCCCACAAGCATGGCGCCGCCGCGGCTCCCGCCCGCGGCTCCCTATCGAGCGACGTCGCGCGCCTGAAGAACGCCTACTTCTCCAAGGACGGCGACCCGGACTCCGCCAGCCCGCTCAAGAACAAGGCAGCCCGCGCCGACGGCGAATAACGGGGAAGGCGGGGCCTTATGCGGGGCGGCCCGGTCCTGCGAGGGGGTGCCCGACCGGACGAATGGTCGCTCTCTGTTCCGCGGATCAATCCCGCGCGGGGAGGATCCGCAGCCCCTTCGGCACCACCACCCGGTCCAGCCGGTCGAACAGGAACTGGACGACCAGCGCCAGCGCAATCGCCGGAAGCACCCCCTCGAGAATGAGCGGGGTATTGCGCGTCTGCATGCCGCGCCAGATCGGATCGCCCAACCCACCCGCGCCGATCAGCGTTCCGAGAGTAGCCGTCCCCACGTTGATCACCGCGCTCGTCTTGAGCCCGGCCATGATCGACGGAGCAGCCAGGGGCAGCCGGATCCGGAGCAACTGCGTCGACGGGCTCAACCCCAGGGCTTCGGCAGCCTCGGAAAGGTTCGGCGGGATGCCCGTCAGGCCGACGTAGGTGTTCCGGACGATCGGGAGGAGGCTGTAGAGAAAGAGGGCGACGACCGCGGGCAGTTCTCCGATCCCGAGCAGCGGGATCATAAACGCCAGCAGCGCGAGCGACGGGACGGTCTGCAGCACCCCGGTTGCCGAGAGGACCACCGCTCCGAGCGCGGCGGACCGCGTCGCCACGATGCCGAGCGGGATGCCGATCAGCGCCGCGAAGCCCAGTGAGATTCCCACCAGTTTGAGGTGCTGGAGCGTGTCCCGCGTGATCCGGGTCAACGCAGTATCCGCGGCGCCCAGGCGGAGCGGGACGGAGCCCAGCGTCTCCCGAAGCAGCGAAACGGCCGCCGCTTCCTGCGTTACGTGCCGGAGGGTGACCGCGGCGTTCGCCCGGATCATGGCCGCTTCAGGAATCCGGCCCACGAGACGCTCCATGGCCCTCCACGTCCGGGGCGCCCGCCGCGGAAGATCCAGGCGGTAGAGCAGCACGCAGTCGTAGCGCGGGAAGAAGGCGCGGTCGTCCTCCAGGATGCGCAGCTTCAGGCGCTCGATCTGCGCGTCCGTCGTGTAGATGTCCGTGGCATCCACCTGGCCGGAAGCCAGCGCCTCATACGCGACATCATGCTGGATCGCTCGGACCACTCCGAAACGAAGACCGTACTCCCGCGCAAGACCGGGCCACCCGTCCTTCCGCTCCAGGAACTCATGGGAGAAGGCCAGTTTCAGCTCCGGATGGGCCGCAAGATCGGAGATCCGCCGCAGCCCGTACCGCTGCGCGTCGGCCTGGGTGACGGCAATTCCATAGCCGTCGTTGAAGCCCAGGCTGCCGCTCACCCCCACACCCTGGCTCTGGAGCACCCCCCGGATCCGATCCAGCGGGAGGCGCTCCTTCGACATGAGGATTGCCTCGAGGATCGTCCCGGTGTACTCCGGATAGACGTCCACGTCGCCCCGGAGCAGCGCCTTGTAGACCACGTCCGTGCCGCCGAGGCTTGCCGCATGCGTGACGGAGCGCACCTCGCCGGCGCTCTCGCCGAGCAGCGTCAGGGCCTCGCCCAGGATCCATGACTCGGCAAAGGCCTTGGAGCCGACCGTCACCCGGCGGTGGCCGGCGCAGCCGTTCAGCAGCCCCAGCAGCACCGGGAGCAGGAGCGCCAGCCGGGAAAGCCGCTTCCACCCAGTGAGGCCGCGGGCGCGTCGCCCGCTCACCCGTGTGGCGCTCACCATTCCCTCCGCTGGGCGGAGGTGAACTCCGTGACGAACGCCTCCGCGGGCCGTTCGAGGAGCTCCCGCAGGGGGCCGGTCTGCACAATTCGGCCCGCGCGCATGATACTGATGCGATCCCCCAGGTAGGCCGCCTCGCCCATGTCGTGGGTCACGAAGAGCACCGCCTTGCGCAGCCGGCCGAAGATCCCCTTCAGGTCCGCCTGCAGGCGCGCCCGGAT
>CAYQDT010000948.1:0-2083 GCA_964416225.1 uncultured bacterium | reverse complement strand
GCAGGTTGAGCACCTTCGGGGTCCGAACGCTACCGGGGCACCGCCCCACCCTCAGCTCTCAACCCACAACGCGCAGCACGTAAACCTATGCCCTCCAACAATATCGCGGTGAACATCGGCAGCTACGGCCGCTTTCGTGACGGCGCCTTCGCCCACCTGGAGCGGATCGGCGTTCGGAACGTGGAGATTCCCGTCCCCGCCCCGGACCAGGTCGACGCGACCCTCCAGCGACTGCGAGCCCACGGCCTGACGCCCACGACGCTGAACTGCCCGTGCGACCTGACCCAGGACCCCGAGACGATGCGGGAGCGGCTGGAGGTGGGCCGGCGGATGGGAGTTTCCCTCTTCTTCATCAGCGGCAAGATTGGGGAGCTCACGAAGCCGGAGGCGTACCGCCGGCTGCGGGAGCGGGCAGCGCTGGCCGCCGAGCACGGCATCACCCTCTCCCTGGAGACGCATCCCGCCCTCGCGGAAAACGCCGCGGAAGCGCGCGCGACGCTTCACGCGGTGGCCCACCCGGCGCTCCGCTGGAATCTGGATACGGCGAACCTCTACTACTACAACCGGAACATCGATGCCGTGCAGCAGGCCCACGCCGGCGCCTCACTTCTGGGCAGCGCCCACCTGAAGGACACCAACGGCGGCTACGAGGCCTGGTGGTTTCCGGCCCTGGGCGAGGGGATTGTCGACTTCCCCGCCGTCTTCCGTGCCCTGAACGGGGCCGGCTTCTACGGCCCGTGGGCCATCGAGCTGGAGGGCATCCAGGGCGAGGAGCTGGACGAGGCCGCGGTCCAGGCACGGTTGGAACGGAGCGTGGAATACCTGCGCGAAATAGGGGTGTGGGGATAGCCCGCGGGGCTGGCGGCCCGGAGCGCGCGAGCCCTCCGGGCCGCTCCCCTCACTCCTCCCTGGAGGGGGGCTCGGGCCGCGGCTCGCGGAAGCGCGGCTCGTGCGGCTCGCCGCCTTCGGGACGCGGATAGCGCGGCCCACCCGGTCCGCGGCGCGGTCCGCCCGGTCCGGGCCGCCGGGGCGGCAGCCGCGGACCCGAAATCGAGACGACGGCGCTCTTGTACACCATGTGCGGAGGTCCGCCGTCCAGCGGGTCCAGCAGGATCACGTACGGGTCAAACTCCAGCACCCGGCCGCGCAGCGACATCCGGTTCCGGAGGTACAGGGTGGTGACCTGATTGCCTGCCATCAACCGTCCCAGGATGTTGTCCTGGAAATCCCGTCCGACACTCGTCTTAGCCGGCATTGGCGTTCCTCGCACCCGATTGCTTGGTGCGCACGTGAACCGGGAGGAGCCGGACCGTGGCGCTTTCCTTCATTGTCCGGCGTTGCCACGCCAAACGTCAACCGGCGGGCGGCTCTGGATGGGGCCGCCGGGTCAGCCGGCGACCAACCTCGTCCAGTAAGCGCTCGGCGAGAGCCTCCGTGGTCTCGGTGCGTGCCAGCACTCCCCCGGCATCCAGCAGGTAGGCTCGATGCTTCCCGGCCCCTTTCCGGTCCAGGTCGTTCGCCACGATCAGCTCCGCTCCGGAGCGCGCGCGGCTCCGCTCCGCGATTGCCAGCAAATCGGTCTCACTCCGCGCCACCTCCAGCTTGAACTTCACCAGCAGGATCTCCGGGGCAAGCTCCTTCACCTCGTCCACGATCTTCGGCGTCGGGCGCATCCGGAGCACCAACTCCTCCTCCCCCGAGGAGAGCTTGCCGTGCTCTTCCGCAACGGGCCGGTAATCCGAGACGGCGGCGGCGTGGATCAGCACCTCGAAGCGGTGCGCGGTGAGCTGCTCCCGGACGGCGGCGTGCAGGTCATCGAAGGTGATGAACGGCTGGATCCGGAACGCAGCGCGGTCAGCTGCGGTGGGACAGACCTGGCCGGGGCCGAGCAGGAGCAGTACCTCCGCGCCCCGCTGCGCCGCTTCCCGCGCGATGGCGAGACCCGTCCCGCCCGAGGAGACGTTGCTTACATGACGGACGGCGTCGATCCGCACCCACGTCGGCCCGGCCGTGATGAGCACCCGGCGCCCGGGGAGAGCTGTGGCAGTCATAAAAATTTTCTGAGAATCGAAAAACTTGCCGA
>CAYQDT010000947.1:0-2084 GCA_964416225.1 uncultured bacterium | reverse complement strand
TACCGGAGGAGCGCGGTCTTCACACCGCTGAAGCTGAAGTCGAGGGGCGGCTCGGTGCGGGCGCGGGGAAAGGCGACCGCCTTCGGGTTGCCGCCCGCCGCGGCCCGGTCGAGCGCCGCCCCACCGCCGTTGCCGAGCCCGAGGACCCGCGCGCCCTTATCGAAGGCTTCCCCCGCGGCATCGTCCCGCCGGCGCCCGAGCAGCGAGTACTCGTGCGGGGCCGCCACGTAGTACAGCTCCGTGTGCCCGCCGGACGCGATGAGCGCCACGGCCGGGGCCCGGGGACCGCCCTCCGCCACCCAGTTGCTGAAGATGTGGCCCTCGAGGTGGTGGACCCCGACCAGCGGCAGCCCGCGCGCCAGGGCGATGCTTTTCGCGGCGGAGACGCCTACCAGCAGCGAGCCGACGAGTCCCGGCCGGTTCGTCACCGCCACGCCTTCGATCTGGTCCAGCCCGACTCCCGCCTCCTCCAGCGCCTCCTGCACCACCCGGGTCACCGCCTCCACGTGCCGGCGGGAGGCAATCTCCGGCACCACGCCGCCGTACGGCGCGTGGAGGTCCATCTGGGAGAGGACCACGTTGCTCCGGAGCCGCCACCCGTCTTCGAAGACGGCCGCGGAGGTCTCATCGCAGGAAGACTCGATGCCCAGTACTCGCATGTGTTCTCCGTCGTCCCACCGGCCGTCGCCGCGCCGGGGTCCGCCTCCGGCCGCCCGGTCCGGGTCCCGGAAGGCAGCCCCTACCGGGTCAGCTCTCCCGAGCGATCGGCCAGGAGCTGCCGGAAGGAGAGGCGGGTCGTATCGTCGATCCACATCACCACGGCATCCTCGTCGTTATCCGAATAGTAGCGCTTCCGGCGGCTGACCGGCGTGAAGCCCCACCTGCGGTACAGCTCCTGCGCCCCCACGTTGCTCTCCCGCACCTCCAGCGTGATCCGCTGCGCGCCGGCCCGGACCGCATGCTGGAGCATGTCGGTCAGCAGCGCCGCGCCGATGCCGTGGCGGCGCCACTCCGGATGGACACCGAAGGTGGTGATGTGGGCCTCGTCCAGCACCACGTGGCTGCCGAGATAGCCGACCGGCCGCTCATCCACCTCCGCCACGCGGTAATACCCCACCGGGTTCCGCACCTCGTACTCAAAGGCGTCCAGCGACCAGGGAGTCGCGAAGCAGAGGTGATCGATGCCGGAGACCAGCGGGACGTCGTCCGGCCGCATCATGCGGATCACGGGGCGGGGCACGCGGTCCCTCCGGCAGTGCGCCGCGCCTCCGCGGCGGAAGGCCGCAGGTAGCGCGGAGCGAGATCGTGGACGGAGTCCGCCTGCCCGGCGAGCAGGCGCTCCCGGCCGAGCCGCGCCACCGTTCCCGCGCGCGGGAGCATGTCTTCGGGAGCCAGGATGGCGCGGCCGCCCAGCGCTTCCTGCAGCGCCGCCCGGTGGGGTCCGAACTGGCCCACCAGCACCACGTCGAGGGGGGTTGCCGCCAGGTGGGCGAGGAGGTCGCCCACCGGCGCCAGCAGCTCTTCGGCACGCGGCTCCAGCCGCCCCGCATGCCACTGGAACAGCGCCGCGAAGACGTCCGTCGCCGACGCGGACTGCAGCGCGCAGACGAGGGCGCGGGGTGGAGCCGGGTGCTCCGCCGCGAGCGCCTGCAGGGTGGGGACGCCCGCCACCGGCACGCCAAGCGCCCACGCCAGCGACTTCGCCGCCGTGACCCCGATCCGCAGGCCGGTGAACGATCCGGGACCGATGGAGACCGCCACGCCTTCCACGTCCCGCACGGTCAGCCCGGCAACCCGGAGCACCTCCTCCAGGCGCGGCTGCAGCGACCGGGACAGCTCCATCCCGTGCCGGAAGAGCAGCTCCGCCTGCACGCCGTCGGCATCCGCCAGCGCCACGCTCACCGCGTCTCCGGACGTTTCCAGGCCCAGGACTCGCATCACCTCTCCTCCGGAACGACCCGGCCCAGCTCCTGAACCAGGCCCGTCATTCGCTCGCCCCGGCCCGCGAGCCGGATCTCCCGCGTCTCGCCGTCGCCGTACTCGAGGGCGATCTCCAGGCGGTCCGGCGGCAGCGCCGCGGCGAC
>CAYQDT010000946.1:0-2091 GCA_964416225.1 uncultured bacterium | reverse complement strand
CCGCGCGCACGGCTTGTACTCCCCCCAGGCACGACGTGCATAATCCGGGCTAGAGGTGCGTTTCACAAGTTCGGCAGGGGGTACCATCGGCGATTCCCTTGGATGTACCCACTGTAGAACTTCCGAATACGCCCTCTAGCCGAGGTACACGCCGCCGTTGATGTTAATCGTCTGGCCGGTGATGAAGTCGGAAGCTGGAGAGGCGAGCCAGACCGCCAGCTCCGCCATCTCCTCGGCGCTCCCGAAGCGGCCGACCGGGATTCCCTGCTGCAGGGATTCTCGTTGGGCGGCGGTAAACTCCAGCAGCATCTCCGTTTCCACGCCGCTCGGCGCAATGGCGTTGCACCGGACGCCGTGCGGCGCCAGCAGCTTGGCCACCGACTTCGTCACCGCGACGACCGCCGCCTTGCCGGCCGCGTAGTGCGCCCCGGCCAGGATGCCCCCCACTTGCGCCGCAACGCTGGCGAAGTTAATGATCCGGCCCCAGCCCTGTCGGCGCATCGGCGCGCAGCACGCCTGGCAGACCAGGAAGGTGCTGCCTGCGTTCGCGTTCACGACCAGATCCCATTCCGACTTGCTGATCTCCTCGAACGGGGTGGTGCGCAGCAGGCCGGCGGCGTTCACCGCGATATCGATGCGGCCGTACCGGTCCTGGATCGCCGCGAAGAGCGCCTGTACCGCGGCCTCGTCCGTGAGGTCGCCGGTCCAGGGCAGCACCTCCGCTCCCTCCAGCGCCGGGAGCACGCGCTCCAGCCCCTCCGGCCGGAGGTCCGCCAGCGCCAGCCGGACGCCGCAGCCGGCCAGCCGCCGGGCCAGGGCCCCGCCGATCCCGCCGCCCGCGCCGGTGATGAGGGCTACTTTACCGGCCAGGGCCGCCGGCTCAAAGGGTGCAAATCCGCTCGTCATACCTGCTCCGTCAATGCTCCGCCGCAGCTGCTACCCGCGCCGGCCGTGCACCCGAAGCAGTGTGTCCCCACGGCAATGGGGGCGCCGCCCAGCGGCTCGGGGTGCAGGTCCCGCACGTGCCGGAGCGGTGCGGCCAGCGGCAGCTCCAGCATCTGGTTGAAATCACAATCGTAAAGGCGACCGTCCCAGCCCACGCTCACCGTGTCCCGGCACATCAAACCTTCCACCGCGGCGGGATTGAATGCCTGCACCAGCAGCTCCAGATACCGCTCCAGCTCTCCATCCCGGGCCAGGGCCTGCGCGAAGCGGCTGATCGGCAGGTTCGTGAGCGCGTACAGCCGGTTGAAGCGGACGCCGTACCGGGTGGCCAGCTCACGGCGATACTCCGCCTCTAGCTCCGGCTGCGGCGGGGGCAGGTACGGTCCCGTCGGGTTGTAAACCAGGTGGAGGCGCAGGCGCCCGCCCGGTGCGCCGTATCCCACCCCGTTGAGGAGGCGCAGCGCGGCGATGCTCTGCTCGAAGACGCCGCGGCCGCGCTGGCCGTCCACGTTCTCCGCCCGGTAGCAGGGGAGTGAGGCCACCACCTCCACCTCCTGCTCCGCGAGGAGCCCGGGCAGATGCCCCATGCCCGGCGTGAAGAGGACCGTCAGGTTGCAGCGGTCGATCACCCGGCTGCCGAGCCGCACGGCCCCGCGCACCAGCCGCTCGAACTCCGGGTTCAGCTCCGGAGCCCCGCCCGTCAGGTCCACCACCTCCGGCCGGCACCGCTCGACGGCCGCGAGTACCTCGTCCGCCGTCGAGCGGGACATCTGCTCGGTGCGCTTCGGCCCGGCGTCCACGTGGCAGTGTCGGCACGCCTGGTTGCAGACTTTGCCGACATTCACCTGCAGCACGCGGAAGCGTGTCCGCCGCAGGGAGAGCCCCCGCGCCGTCAGCGCCTCTGCGAAAGCGGAGACACGATCCAGCACCGTAAACAGCTCGGACATCACCGCCATGCCGCTGGAAACGCCGGCGCCCGCCGCGGCACCTGCCTCCGGAGCACGCTCACTCGACTTCGGCGAGGGGAACCCGGCGCTGCTCCCGCGCACTCCGGCGGATGGCGTCCAGCACGCGCATGTTCTCCAGCGCGTCGTCCGCGCCCCGAATGGGTGGCCGGCCGGTGCGGACGCACTCCCCGAAGTGCTC
>CAYQDT010000945.1:0-2100 GCA_964416225.1 uncultured bacterium | reverse complement strand
ACCGCTTCTGGACGCTGCGCGAAGGGCCGGCGCCGATCACCCCGCTCGACCCGCACACGGGAATCCGGCGGTGGCGGCAGCGGTACCCGGATTTCCACTACCGCCGGTTTCAGGTGCCGTCCGAGCAGATCTTCGTGGTGGGTGAGAATCTCTCCTCGCTCGACAGTAGAAACCTCGGCCCCGTACCCTCTTCCGCCGTGGTTGGACGGGTGGTCTTCCCCGCGGCGGCGCCGCCCGATGACAGTACGATCTGCCACAGCATGCCGGCGCAGCGCCACCCCGTTCCGCGGGCGGACCGGGTCTGAGGCGCTGCGGCGGAGACCCGGAGCGGAGGGGGAGCGGGTGATGGTCGGAGCGCCCGGATGTGGCGGGTCTTACCGTCCCGGCGCGCTCTGCCGCACACCCGCGCCTCCGCCGCTTCCCCTCCCGGGTGCACGTTCGTCAGGCAGCCTCCGGGCCGTGGTGCCCGGCGGCCGAAGCCCCGGTTGCGGCGAATGAATGCCTGGCGCAGCCCCGCCGGCGGCGCTTCGCGCCGGCCATCCGGGGTAGGGTCGCCTGCCCGCCGTCCATCCAGGCTCGCCTCGCCTCGGGCACCGCTCGTGGAAGCAGCGGGGAGATTTCCTATATCCCGACGCGGGACCTCTGCCGACTATCTGGAGCGGACGTGCATTGCACGCGCCAACCGCCGGTCGCAACTATCGCACAATAGACCTGGTGACCACGCATGAGACCTCCCTTGTCGCCCGCTGGGCAGTCAGACGCCACGCCCTCCCGATCCGGCGCCGTCTCGCCGGCCGTAACGGAGCAGCTCTGCGTGACCGCGGAGCTGAAGAATGGACGCCTGGTGCGGGAGGCGCTGCAGAAGGCCTACCGGCGCGCCGGCGTCGACGAGGAGGCGGCTCACGACTTTATGCTCGCCGTCTCGGAAGCGTTCAGCAACGCGATCTGCCATGGCTCCAGCCGTCCCGGAGATGCGATCGAGGTGCGGCTGTCCGTCGGGACGGAGGGCGCGCTGGTATCGCTGACGTACCGCGGCGAGCCGTTCGCCGCCGGCACGCCGCGGCTGCCGGATGATGGCTCCACGAACGGCCGGGGCCGTTACCTGATCCAGATCCTCGCGGATCGGGTGGAGTACGAGTTCAACCAGGGCTGGACGCGCGCGGAGCTTTGCAAGCAGTGGAGCTGACGGCGCTCCGCTGCTGAGCGCAGCGTGACCGGCCGCGCCTTCACCCGGCCGTGCCTGACGCCGCGGATCAGGCCGGAGAAAGCTCCAGCACCACCCGTGTGCCATGTCCCGGCATGCTCTCGAGGTACACCTCGCCCGCGTGTGCAGCGACCACCCGGGCGACCATCGCCAGGCCGAGGCCGGCGTGGGAGCGGCGCGTGGTAAAGAACGGCTCGAAGACGTGGGCCGCGGCGCTCTCATCCAGTCCCTCGCCGCTGTCGGTCACGGAGAGACGGACCCGCCCCTCGCTTCCGTCCGTTTGAATCCGGATGGTCCCCGCGCCGGCGAGCGCCTCCACCGCGTTCCGGATCAGGGCTCTCAGGGCGCTGTCGAGGAGCTGGGCGTCGCCCGCCACCAGCGGTAACTCCGGCTCCAGTTCCGCCTCGAGGTGGTAGCCTTCCGGGGTTGCCGTGGTTTCGAGCACCCCGCGCACAATTTCATTGAGCTGCGTGGGCTGCAGCGTGGCTCGCTCCGCGCGATAAAAGGCCTGGCTGCCTTCGAGGAGGCGCATGGCAGCGGCCACCTGATCGTCGATTCGCTCGAGAGCCCGTACGGCTCGCGGCTCATCCGTGGGAACCCATTTCCGCAGCAGGTAGAGATTCGTCCGGATCACGTTCAACGGATTCCGGAGGTCGTGAACGATCCCGCTCGCAAAGGCGGACAGGTCGGCGACACGTTGGACCGATGCTGCGTCCGCAGCCGAGCTTCGCGTGGGGGAGATGCGTCGCGGGACAGGCATTTGGCTGATTCTGCGTTTAGGTGGTCCGAAAGCGCTGTTCTTACGTTCTCACATCGGGAGGGCACTAAACCCAATGTACTCGCTCCCCACCGGTCCGCGGCGAAAGGGCGCGGAAGAAATGCGCGTCCTGGATGCT
>CAYQDT010000944.1:0-2113 GCA_964416225.1 uncultured bacterium | reverse complement strand
GAAGCCAGAAAACAAGAGCGCGTGGGGCATTTCACCCCACGCGCTTGCCGAATACCGTACGAGAAGCGACGGAGCGACTGGGATTCGAACCCAGGAGGGACGGTTTAGCGCCCCTACACGCGTTCCAGGCGTGCTCCTTCATCCACTCGGACATCGCTCCTGACGATGCGGATTGTAGCAAAGGCCCCCCGTGCCGTCAATATCCACTTCGCGGGACGTGGGGCCATCCCGGCCCGGTCCGGAGCGGGCCGCCTCGGGATGCGCCTCACCTGCGCCGGCCGACGGTGACGCACCGGCACCCCCGTCTCCCCTCGCCGTTCATTACCGGGCCGGGTTCGCCGCCGGCCTCCCCGTCCACTCGCCCGACTGGTGCAACTCCACCGTCCCATCGGCCCGCCCGACGGCAAGCTGGTCGGAGTGGGGCCTCCACGCCACAAAGAGGGCCTGAGTCTGCGCCGCGTCCGAGGGCCGGTCGTCCCCGGTCCGCGCATTCAGAAGATGGAGCTTTCGGTCGCCGCGCGCAGCCAGCAGGTTCTGGCCGTCGGCGCTCCAGGCAAGGCCCAGGACGTAGAACTGGTTTTCACCGAGCGTTGCCTCTTTCCGGCCGCTGCGGGTATTCCAGAGGCCGATGGACGTCGGCTCGGCCACCGCCACCTGCACACCGTCGGGCTTCCAGGCGGCGGCATTGAGTACGGTCACTGAGCTCGGAATCTCGCGCAGCAAGCCGCCGGACCCATCCCAGAGGCGCACCTTCCCGGAGCCAGGTTGATAGGCCGTGGAAAGCAGCTCTCCGGTGGCGGGGCTGTATTCCAGAAACCCCACCGGGCCCTGGTGCCCGCGCAGTTCCCGCTCCCGCCGGCCGCTTGCGGTGTCCCACACGCGAATCACCGCATCGTCGCCGCCGGAAGCCAGGTGCAATCCGTCGCGGCTCCAGGCCAGCGAACGGACGGGGCCGGCATGCGCCCGCAGCACTCGATGCGGGGCCGGTGCGCTCACGCTCCAGAGACGGACGGTGCCGTCCGAGCACCCGAATGCCAATCTGCGGCTATCCGGACTCCAGGCAATCGCATAGACCGATCCCCCGGCGGGAGGCAGCGCGACGAGCTGTCGGCGGTCGGGATACCAGAGCCGGAGACCGTCGTGCGCGCCGGAAGCAAGGATCTCGCCGGATGGCGCCCAGGCGAGAGCAAAGAGCGCCCCCCGGTGGTGCGGGGGAGCGGTGCTTTCCACCGTCGACGCAGAGAAGGCGGAGTTCGGCGCCGACGAAGCGGGTCGTTCCGACGCCGCCGCAGGTGCCGCCACGGGTGCCGCCGCTGGCCGTCCCGCCGCGGATGCCGCCGGGGCGGTCGCGGCCTCATCGCTTTGCGGCGCGTCGAGGCCGGCTGCGGCTCCCTGCCGGGCTACCGCGCGGGTTTCCGCCGCCCAGCGGGCGAGCAGCGCGGGGCTTCCGCTGCTTCCCAGGACCTGCTTGGCCAGGTCATCGCGCCCGGAATTGTGCAGCGACTGCGCGTACTGCAGGCGGTCCGCGGGCCGAGCCGACGTGCTGCGCGCGGCGAGCTGGGCCACCTCGTTCAGTCGCCGCCGGTTGCCCAACCATTTGTCCGCGTACAGCTCCAGCCCCCACCAGAGGACCCGGCGATCGCCGCCGGCCGTTGCAAGAGCGTGCTGGTACGCGTGGTCCGCAAGCTTCCAATCCCCGTGGAAGGCGGCCGCTACGGAGAGCTCATTCCAGGCCCGCGGCTCTCCCGGGTTCAGATCCACGGCGCGCTTTGCGGCCTCCATCCAGCGACCGTAGATCGGCCGGATCACGGCCCATTCATCCGCGCCGATCTCCGCCGCGACGCGGGATTGACGGACGAGCTCTCCCTGGGCGCTCACCGAGTCCGCGAGGTTGCGCCAGGCAATCGGGTTCCGCGTGGCACAGCGGACCGCTTCCGCCTCGCTGGCCGTGGCCTCCGAATAGATCCTGGCACTGGACCAGACGAAGCCGTCCACCTCGCGCAGGACGTAATTATGGGGATACCGCTGCAGCACCGCGTTCAGCCGCGGGCGGAAGATGACCGGATCGAGCGTCGAGGATGCGGCGCCGGCCGCGTCGACGGCGATCCCCCAG
>CAYQDT010000943.1:0-2115 GCA_964416225.1 uncultured bacterium | reverse complement strand
TCGCCGAGGTAGTGGGAGGGGTCGTCCGTGTTGATCAGCTTCTCGCCCCAGAGATTCGCGGCCAGTCCGGACCATCCCAACCCTTTCCCCCGGACTCGCTCCGCGACGGCCTGGCGCTGCTCCCGCGTCGGAAGATCGTCCGGATTGGGATGGGGTGGAAAACCGCCCAGCTCCACGCCGTCGAAGCCGAGCGCCGCCAGCCGGTCCACCACCTCGTCGAACGGGACCGGGTGCTTCGCGTAGGGTCCGATGCTATAGGCCCAGGTGCCGATGGAGATGCGTTTCATAGTTTTCCAGAGGATTCCGCCGGACGGTTCCACGGAGACGAATCAGCGCCGCTCCGCCGAGCAGCCGTTGCGGCCACCCACGGATGGGCGCGGGCGGGCCTTCAGTCCCGCCACGCACCCACCTCCGGAACATCGGGTGCCTGCTCGGGGCCGAAGTAGCGGAGCGTGACCAGGGGCTCGGAGCCGGTGTTGACCACCTCGACGCCGGCGCGGGCGGACTCCTGCGAGATGAACAGTTCGTCTTCCGTCTCCTCGCCGAAGCGGATCATAACCGGGGTGCGCACGGCCAGCTTCCCGATACTCCCCTGCCCCTGCACCGCGATCAGACCGGAGGCGCCGTGGTCGCGGATCGTGGTGCGGGCGCCCGGCTGTACGGTCAGCTCCCGGGCGCTGAAGAGGCTTTCGCCGTGAATTCGGCCGTAGACGACCCAGCGGTCTTCAAATCCGGCCTCCGGACCGCCCGCCGCGAGGATTGGCTCCAGATAGTGGTTCGCCTTGAACTCCGGATCGACGTTGCCCTCCCAGTCGAGCTGGCCGATCAGAAACTCGAAGTCGTGGTGATGCTCGGGAGGAACATCCTTGACGAGGAGGTCCCAGGGCACGCGCCGGCCCTCGACCATGCTCTGCCACATCCCGAAGACGTCTGAACCCCACTGCGGCTCGTAGGTCAGCAGGGACCCCGGCGCATGCAGGATGCCCGGCGGCACGAGCCAGCCCGTCCCCGGCTTCAGCCGGTAGGCGCGGGAGAGGTCCAGAATCCCATTGTCTCCCGCATTCCACCGCTCCAGGCATCGCCGGACGTCCGCGCGCGTGGTCCCGGGCTCGAGACCGAAAAAGGTGTATGGAAAGTTGTTCCCGATGTTGTTGAGCTGGGGCGGGTAATAGTAGCTCTCCGGCTTCCCTTGCTGTCCCACCAGCGCCGCCTGTTCGTTGTTCTGGTGGAGGTGGTGCGGGATGGGCCCCATGTTGTCGAAGAACTTGCTGTAGACCGGCCAGCGTCCGTATTTCTCCATCAGCTCCGCGCCGATGATCCGGTCCCCGGCCGCCTCGATTGCGTCGCCGAGCGTGAACCGGTCCCCTTGGTAGACCACGTAGCTAAGGCCTTCGTCCGGAGGCGCGCCCTCGTTCATCGCGCGAGTGGTCGAGCCGAACCAGCGCTCGTCGATCCCGCCGCGGTCCGCGCCGAGGGCGTAATAGTCGGCCGGGTGGAGCTTGAGCCGGCGCCCCGGCATCAGGAACGAGCGCGGCACCCAGCACGGCGCCAGCCGCAGGAGCCCCCCTCCGGCCTCCAGCGCGGCGAGGACCCGCTGCTCCAGGTTCTTGTCTGACATGGCGCCTCCGCCGGCGGCTCGTGCGACCCCGGGGTTGGGAGCGCCGCGGCACGGTTGCAGAAGCGTTCGGCACTATAAAAACCAGTTCCTCGGTCGGAGCTGCGGGCGGCGGTCCGGCGGCGCCGGGGCTGCAAAAGGGCGGGGCAATGGCTCCGGAGCGGGGCGGAGAAGCTGCGGGGAGATCGGGACGGACGCCGACATTTCCGCCGGCCGGGGTTAATACTGGAGCGGCCGCGGCACGGCCGGGGACGCCCTCTACTGCTTGTTTCGCGGCCGCGGGGATGGCGGCCGGGGAGGGAAAATGCCGGTTCAACAGGTCGAGGACCTTCTTGCGGCCCTACGAATGGGTAGCGAGCGCTTTCTCTACGGCTTGGAGCAGGTTCCGGATGACCGGCTGGCCTGGGCACCCGTGACGCACGGAAAGACGCCGCTGAAGGTCGCGGCGCGGCTCACCCGCCACCTCCGGATGATCGCGCACGGGCTGCGGGAGCGCGGCC
>CAYQDT010000942.1:0-2115 GCA_964416225.1 uncultured bacterium | reverse complement strand
CCACCCAGCTCTCGGCGATATTCCGCCATCTTCTCCGGTACCGGCGGGTAGTAGTCGAATACCGTGCCGCCGCGCTCGATCTTTCCGCGGATCCAGAGCTCCAGCCGCTCCTTCTCCGGCCCGTGCTCCGCCACGTACTCCGCCAGTTCCAGCGGCATCGCTACCACGCCCTCGTCGTCCGCCAGGAGGATGTCGCCGGGCAGCACCTGTGCGCCGCCCATGTTCACGGGGAGGTCGAAATCCACGGGCACCACGTCATTGCCGCTTGCGGAGGGATGAGCCGCCGAACAGAATACCGGGAGTCCCACGGAGCGAACGAACGGCGTGTCCCGGACGGCGCCGTGGATCACGGCCGCCGCCGCGCCGCGCGCCCGGATACGGGTAGTGAGAATATCGCCGATGATGCCGGCGGTCCGCAGGCCCAGGGCATCCACGCAGAAGATGTCGCCGGGCTCCAGCGTCTCGATGCAGACGATCTCCGGGGAGCTCCGCCGCCGGAGGAGGGCTTCAGCCCGAGTGACGTCATCCTTCGGAAAGAGCTCGGGGCCCCGCCGCATCAGATAGCGAACGGTCCGCGCTCGTCCCACGATCCGCTGTCCCAGCCCCAGCTCCTGCAGCGGCGCCAGACCCTGCATGAATGTGTTGCGCCAGCCCTGCTCGTACATCAGGTGGAAGGCCGTGGCGGTGCTCACCTGTGCCAGTCGATCTCGGATACCGTCCAACCGCAGGGCCTCGTCCGGCCCCCACTGCAGCTCTGCCATCCGTCCTCCCTCGCCTCGGCCGTGGTCTGCCGCGCTTCCGCCGCTACTCCCCTTCCGGGTCCCGGTCCAGCCGCTCAACCGTTTTCGGGTCCCGCCGGCCTTCGAAGTAGCGGTCGAGCAGCCGCTCGAATACCGAGCCGGGCGGCGAGACCGCGGCGAACAGGGTCGCGCAGGATCGAAGCTTCAGGTCATCGGGAGAGCCAAAGATCTCGTGCGCGGTTCGCCCCTCCACCTGGAGCGCCGCTTCGGCGCATTCCCGCAGCCGCGGGCCCAGAACCGGGTGGCGCAGGTATGCCTCCGCCTCGCCCCTGCCCTGGATCGAGTAGCTGCGGGAAGTTGGGCTGAACCCGAGCCCCTCAATCTGCGGGAACATGAACCACATCCAGTGGGACATCTTCCGGCCGCTCCGGATCTCCGAGAGAGCCGCGGGGTACACCCCTTCCTGTGCCTGCACGAACCGCTCCAGCCGGTATGGGTCGTCCGCCATTCTCGTCTTGTCCCTTTCACGCCCGCGCGTTCGCCAAGTTGGAACGGGCGGAGCCGCCGTAACTGCAGGTTGGCCCATGCGCCGCGGGTAAACCTGCCCGATCGCCGTGGGTGAGGCGTTCCGCCGGGACGCCGAGCAGCGATCCGCCGCCCTCCCCTGCACGCCGCCGCATCACGATGAACCAGGGGAGGAGCGCGGGCTCGGGCGGATCGCTGCGAGGACGGCGGGAGCCGCCGGTCGCCGCGGCGGATGGCTCCGCGGAGCGGCCCGCGCCTCGTTCAGGCTGCGGCGTGGTACAACGGGACCGCGGCGGTCACGGTGGGATGGGAAGGTGGGAGCGAACGGGCCTCTCCGCCAACCAGACGGCTCCGGCCGGTTGACCGGCGCCTTCGCGTTTCCGCGTGGAAACCGGCTCGTGGCGTACGGGCGAGACACTACATGACGGCACCGCTTGCCCCGGGGCGCCCCTGATTCACGGGCGAGCGGCCGTCTCTCAAGCCGGCGGGAGGCCGCCGCGGTGATCGCGCGGCGCTACCGCTGCCTCCGGCGCGCCGGCTGTTCCTACCGGGTACAGCGCCGGAAGTGCGGCGTTCGTTCAGCCTAACTGCAGCCGATGAGCCGCTCCAGTCGCTCATCTTCCAGAGCCCGCACTTCCGCGCTGAGCTGCCGTGCTTCGGCGTAGAGCGCCCGCATCCACTCACCCGCTTCCGCGTCCCCACCGGCGTGCAAGGATTCCACCAACGCTGCCCGTCCACGGATGCAGTCGAGCTTCTCCCAGAGACGGGTGATGCGCCCATATTCCATTCGTGCACGCCCAGAACCCGATTCTCGGGTTCGCCAGCCACCCCTTTCAGCACCCGATGCACC
>CAYQDT010000941.1:0-2116 GCA_964416225.1 uncultured bacterium | reverse complement strand
GACAGCCCGTGCTCCCGGGCGCCGCAGGGGATGCAGCCGGCGGGCAACCCCTCCCGCCGGCGTCCGTCACCCGATCAGCTTGGCACCCACCGCCTCCAGCTCCGCATCGCTGACGAGCTCGTCGGCATCCAGGATCTCGTAGCGGTACCCCTGCTCGGTCAGGAAGAGCTGGCGGTGCACGCCGAAGTCCTGGTCCACGGTGTCGCGGGTCACCAGCGTATAGAAGTGCGCGGCGTTCCCGTCCTCCTTCGGACGGAGCACCCGGCCCAGCCGCTGCGCCTCTTCCTGGCGGCTCCCGAACGTCCCGGACACCTGGATCGCCACGTTCGCGTCCGGGAGGTCGATCGCAAAGTTCGCGACCTTGCTCACCACGAGGAGCTTCTGCTCCCCGCGCCTGAAGGCCGCGTACAGCTTCTCCCGTTCCCGGTTCGGGGTCTTTCCCGTGATCACAGGAGCGTTGTAACGCCGCGCGATCTCGTCGAGCTGCTCCAGGTACTGGCCGATGATCAGCACATTGTCCTGGGCGTGACGCCGCAGCAGGCGGTCCACCGTGTACAGCTTCACCGGGTTTGTGCTCGCAATCCGGTACTTCTCCCGCTGCTCCGCGACCGCGTAGTCCATCCGCCGCTCCTCGGCAATCGGGACGCGAATCTCCGTGCAGGTCGCCTCGGCGATCCAGCCGCTCTTCTCGAGCACGCGCCACGGCACATCGTACTTCTTCGGCCCGATGAGCGAGAAGACGTCGTCCTCGCGTCCGTCCTCGCGGACCAGCGTCGCCGTCAGCCCCAGGCGGCGCTTCGCCTGAATCTCCGCCGTCATTCGGAAGACCGGAGCGGGGAGCAGGTGGACCTCGTCATACAGGATCAGCCCCCAGTTTTGCGCGTTGAAGAGCTGCAGGTGCGGGAAGTTGGCCAGATCTTCCTCATCCTCTTTCTTTTCTTTCTTCCCGCCCTTCCGGTACGTGAGGACCTGATAGGTAGCAATGGTCACGGGCGCCATGCTCTTGTCCTCGCCGGAGTACTCGGCAATCGCCTCCTCCGGAAGGTCCGTCTTGTCCAGGATTTCCGCGCGCCACTGCCGGGCGGCGGTGATTCCCGTCACCAGGATCAACGTCTGCATCCCGACCTTCGCCATCGCCGCGAGGCCGATCACCGTCTTTCCGGCACCGCACGGAAGCACCAGCACACCGCTGCCGCCGCGCTCGCTGCCGCCGACCCAGAAATTCTCCACGGCTTCCACCTGGTAATCCCGCAGCCCGAACGGCCGGCCGCTCCGGCTGCGCTCGTCCCGCATGTGGATCTCCAGCGCGGTTCCTTCGGTGTAGCCGGCGAGGTCCTCCACGGGCCAGCCGAGCTTGAGCAGCGCCTGCTTCACCTTGCCGCGGTTCAGCAGCGGCACTTCCAGCGTGAGCGGGTTGACCATCTCCCGGAAGAGGGAGCGGGCTTTCTTCTGCGCCCAGATCTCCGCGATGAGCGCCTTCTCGTCGCTGTGCAAGAGGAGACGTTCCCCGTCCCGGACCAGCTTCAGCCGGCCATAGCGGGAGATAAGATCCCGGATGTCCGCCAGAAGGCTCTGTGGAACCTCGAACTTGCTCCACCGGGCCAGCGCCCCGGCAACCTCGGCAACCTCGATCCCGGCGGCCCGGGCATTCCAGAGGGAGAGGGGCGTGATCCGATAGGTGTGGATATGCTCGGGGCTCTTCTCCAGCTCGGCAAACTGTGCCACGATCTCCCGGCACTCCTCGTAGTGCGGGTTGCCGACCTCCATCAGGAGCGTCCGGTCTGACTGGACGATGAGCGGATTTAGCGGGTTATAGGACATGGTCACTCGGTATGATCTCCCCGGTCAGTCGTGCCCAGGCGATGCGGCTCACGGCGAAGTTCCGGTAGTCCTGCCGCAGCGTGCAATACGCCTCCAGCATCCCGTCTTCCAGAAAGAGCGGCCAGAGGACGCGCTCCGTGTCTTCGCGGCGCCCGCGGCCGTGATAGCCGATCTCGATCTCCAACTGCTGCGTGATCGCCTGATCAAGGAGCTCGACGATCTCTCCCCGCATGGTAACTACCGTGTCCGGCGGAGTGCCAATCTCTCCCCGCGGCACTGCGGCCGCACCGTCTCC
>CAYQDT010000940.1:0-2118 GCA_964416225.1 uncultured bacterium | reverse complement strand
GTCTACCTGCGCAAGCCGGTGCGGTTCGTCGAGGTGCTGGAGACGGTCAAGGGCACGCTCTCCGCGACCGCCGGCGGCACGGACCGGCCGACCTTTGCGGCGGCGACGGGCTCCGCGACCTTCAGCGGCACGCAGAAGCTCACCATTCCCGCCACCGTCTGGACGGAGCAGGACTGGTCCGCCGGCATCGAGTGCGCGGTGGTCAATCGCTACACGGGCGGCGCGCTGAACATCACCTTCGGCGTAGACGGCAACCTTTTCCGCGACGGCCGGAGCGCGAATGCCGCTTCGATCGCCGCCTCGCCGGGCGGCACGCTGCAGACGGTCTCCGTCGGCTATGACGAGACGGACGTGCCGGCGGCGGTGGAGTACCTCGTCTATGATCACACACAGGTGCTGGTCGGCTACAACGGCCGCACGGCCAGCGTGGCGGCGACCGGGGCGCTGACCCCCTCCGGCGCTCCGGTGATCGGCCAGTTCAGCTCCGGCGGCTACGGCCTCGCGGGCGATGCCTACGCGGTCGCGCTCTGGCCGGCGAACTCGATCAGCGCGGCCAACCGGCAGCGGCTGCTCCGCTACCTGGCGAATGAGATCAGCCGCGCGAAGAACCTGATCGTGGCGCGGGGCGACAGCCTCACGCAGGCGGGCTACCAGAGCCAGACCCACTACGCGGAGCAGTTCGCGGCGCGGCACACGGACTGGGAAGTGGTCAACGAGGGATTCGCGGGCTATGCGATCAATGCCCTGTCCGCGCAGGAGCCCTCCCAGAGCTACTACCGCTCCGAGCCAGCTCGGTTCGCCAACACCCTCCTCTTCTGGGCGGTTACGAACAACCTGATTGCCTCCGGCGCCATCGGGACGTGCAACCAGGACGCGCCGACGGCGTTCGGGGAGTGGACGAGCTTTTTGGATGGGGCCGGCAGCACCGGGCAGTACGGATCGGCTGGACCGCGGATCGCGATCACCGTGATCCCGCGCGACCCCGCGACGGCGGGGGCCAGCTTCCCCGCGCGGGCAACGGCGTTCAACACGCTGGCCAAGGGGACATTCACCAGCCGGGCCGGCACGAGCGGTCTCGACGCGCGGATCATGGTCGGCGGCTCCCACGCGGAGTACCTGATCTGCCTGGACGAGGACGCCGCGTACAACGTCTTCTCGGGGGCCGGCGCGAGCTACACGAACCTGGCCAACTACGCCTCGGACGGGGTGCACCTCGTCACGGGCAGCTATGGGACCGCCGGCTACGGGATCATCGTGCCGTACGTGGAGCGGTGCCTCGTGCTCGCCGGGCTGCTGTAACCGGCGGTCCGGCACGCTCGCCCGGACCGAAATGTCTGCAATTGCAGACACTCGCTACGCTCACCACTCATGCCCACTCCCACCATCCTCTGCTACGGCCTGCCCTCGACGGCCGTCCCCGTCTCCCGCTTCCGGGAACTCGGCATCACGGGCCTGCTCGTGGTGCTGCCGCACGACCTTCAGTATCAGGCGCTCGGACGGGCGCTGACGGAGGCCGAGGTGCGGGCAGCGATCGGCGAGGTGATGGCGGCGGCCGGCGGGATGCCGGTGTGGCTGGTGCTGTGGTGCGTCGGGCCGAGGGCCAACGGTGCGCCCACGCGGACCTTCTGGGGACCGAAGGAGACGGACCGGCAGTCCATGGCCCTCGCGAACTATGCGCTAATTGCGCGGATCGCGCAGGAACTCGGGGTGGCGGCGCTGGGGTTCGATTTCGAGCCGTATGGCGTGCCCACCGGCGGCGCATATCCGGAGGCCTCGCAGGAGGGGAAGGCGCTGGGCCGGGACCTCGCCCACACGCTGCGGCAGGCGGCTCCGGGACTGCGCCTCTTCGGGCTCGGACCGCTCCAGGGAGCGACGGTCGGGCTGCGCGCGCTGCTGCGCTGGTTCGCGCAAACGATCGCGTTCGGAAGTGGGCGCTTCGTCTTCCTCACCGAGGACACGTATGGGATGCCCGACGCGCATTCGGTGCACCAGTGGCTCCAGTTTGCCCGGGACACGACCCGCTCGCCCATCGGCGCGGGCTGGTGGTTGGACACCGCGCGGCCGGTGGAGCGGGTCGCCGAGTGTGTCCCGGGCCTGAAGGCGGCGCTCCAGCGCGTC
>CAYQDT010000939.1:0-2119 GCA_964416225.1 uncultured bacterium | reverse complement strand
GGACCTTTTGCGGCGTGCGGTGCAGCCGCGTGTGCCACATGCGGTCTTCAATCCACTCGAAGCTGCCCTCCGGGCCTTCGATCCGCCACCAGCCGTTATAGCCGGTCTGCGAGCCAACCGCGCAGCCGACGGAGACGTGCGTGGCGACCAGACCGCCTTGGAAACGGAAAACGATCGCGTGGGAGGCATCGCCGGCATGCCAGCCCCACGACGGGTTCCAGGTGATCGCCTGGACGGACACCGGCTCCGCGGCCAGCACGTAGCGCATCAGGTCGAAGTGGTGCACCATCATGTCATTGATGAGCATGTATGGCTCGGTGACATAATGGCTGCCCGGCAGGTCCGCCCACGGCATGTAGAACCGGACGTCGCACTGCCCCGGAGCCCCGATGAGCCCCTCTTCCAGTAGCCGGCGCGTGGTGCGGGGCAGGGCGCCGAACCGGTAGTTCTGGGTGATCATGTGCTTCACCCCATGCTCCGCGCCCAGCCGCACCACCCGCTGCGCCGTGCTCCAATCGTCGGACAGCGGCTTCTCCCCAAGGACGTGGAGTCCTGCGGCGAAAGCGGTTTCCGCAATCCGCGCGTGCGCGGAGGGAGGGGTAACGTCCAGCACGAACTCCGCCGGCACCCGGTCGATCGCCTCGGACAGGGAGGAGAAGATTCGGTCCGCGGGAACGTCGTGCTCGGCGACGGCGCGCCGCCGGTTCGCCTCGGCCGGCTCCACGTACGCCACCAGCTCGCAATCCTTGCGGGAGCGGACATTCCTGGCCCACCAGAGACCGCGGCCGCCGAGCCCGGTAAGAATCCCGTTCATCGGCTCCCGCTCCCGGCCGCCTCGCCATGGCGGCGTGCGCGCGCCACGCACTCTCGAACGTGCTCCAGACTGCGGGCGAGGTTGGCCGCCTTCTCACCGGGGCCGGAACCGCTGACGGTACACTCATACACCAGGTAGCCGCCGAACCCGACGTCGAGGAGCGCCCGGAATGCCGCCACCAGATCGATATCGCCCGTGCCCGGTTCCAGGCGCGTGTTGTCGGCCAGGTGGACCTCGGAGATTCGGCTCCCGGCTTCGCGGATCGCGCGCGGCGTATCCGTCTCCTCGATGTGCATATGGAACAGGTCACTGAGCAGCCCGATCCCCGGCACCCCGGCCAGCTCCTGAATGCGCAGTGCATCGCTCTGCTTGCGGAGGTAGTGCTGCTCGTACCGGTTCAGCGGCTCCAGCATGAAGAGCGTCCCCAGCTCCGCGGCCAGAGGCCCGATCTCCCGGCAGGCGGCGATCATCAACTCATCTTCCAGCTCCAGCGGCGTTTTGTACGGAGAAAGGTCCGGGACTCTCGCCTTGCCGAATATTGGCGGCACCACCTGTCCGACGGCGCCGATTTCCCCGCAAAACCGGAGGATCTTCTTGCAGCCGTCGATCGACCTCCGGCGCTTCTCGATCTCCGGATCGAGGAAGTCGAAGCTCGTGTTGCCGTCGGCATCCGCATTCCCACACACGCTGGAAATGGGCACCCGACCACCAATCTCGTCGGCGTCCCGGCGGATCCGGGCCAGCCCACCGCCCCACACGCCCAGCTCGATGCCTTCCACGCCGTGGTCCTGCGCCCACTGCGCTTTGTCCCGAACCGTCTCCCCGGGCAGGAGCCCGAGTTGCACCCCGATCTTCACGGCTCACCTCGCTTCGGCCGCTCCCCGTCTCCCGCGCGGCGCGGCCCACCGCGGCGGGGTGATTCACTCATATCTTGCCGCGGCTCCGCCGCACTCCCTTCCTCCGTACGCGCCGTCCACGCTCCGCGGGCACCGGGGCGGTTCGGCCCGCCGACCGCCGGGTATCACGGAGGGGAAATCCAGGACGGTCTGTGGGAGAAAGCTGATGACCAACAACGAGACGGACCGTGCCGCCGCGGCGCGGCGGGATGAAGGCGCGCTGCCGGCCGACGCCGCGCCCGGCGCCACCCTGGCGGGCGAAGAGAGAATTCACGGGTCCGTGCTGAAGCGCCCGACGGACGTGGAAGCCGGCGTGCACGACGTAACCGGCTACTTCACCGGAACGGTGCGGGTCGATCCGGCCGTTGCGGGCACCGTGGCGGGCGATACCGAAGCGGCCGAGACCTTC
>CAYQDT010000938.1:0-2121 GCA_964416225.1 uncultured bacterium | reverse complement strand
GAGCGGGGGGAGCTGTTCGAGTATGCCATCCGCCAGCCGGTAAGCCTGCCGCGGCAGCAGGCGGCGATGGTCCCCATTCTCGGCAGCGCCGTCGGCGGGGAGAAGCTCTCCCTCTACGACCCGCAGGCGGACCCGGCGCACGCGCTGAACGGCTTCCGGCTGCGGAACACCACCGGCCTCCACCTGGCCGGCGGTCCCCTCACCGTCTTCCAGGGCGGGGTGTATGCCGGAGACGCCCAGATCCACGACCTGCGCCCGGGGGAGGACCGGCTCCTGTCCTACGCGGTGGACCTGGACCTGGCGGTGGGGGAAGAGCCGCCGAAGTTCCGGCAGGAGACGCTGACCCTGAGCGCGCGGAGCGGGGTGCTGTGGATCACCCGCAAGCAGCAGCGGGAGCGGACCTACACCGTGCGGAACAAGACTGGAACGGCGAAGACGGTGCTGGTGCTGCAGCCCCTCGAGCCGGAGTTTCCGCTGGTGCAGCCGGCGGCGCCGGCGGAGAAGACGGCGGGAGAATACCGGTTCCGGATGGTGGTGTCGGGCCAGAAGACGGAGCAGCTGCGGGTGGTGACGGAGCGGCCGGTGACGGAGCGGCTGGCGCTGCTGGACGCGGACCTGAACGTGCTGGTGGCGTGGGCGCGGAACGGGCAGGTGTCGGAGCGGCTGCGGGAAGCGCTGCAGGGGCTGGTGGGGCGGCGGCAGGCGATCACGGAGCTGGCGGGGCAGCGGGCGGAGCGGGAAGGGGAGCTGACGAGCATCGCTCAGGAGCAGAGCCGGATCCGGCAGAACATGGCGCAGCTGGACCGGAACAGCGCGCTGTATCAGCAGTACGTGGCGAAGCTGACGGAGCAGGAGGGGCGGATCGAGCGGGTGCGGGCGGAGATCGCGCGGCTGCGGGAGGCGGAGGCGGGGGCACGGAAGGGCCTGGGAACGTTCGTCGACGGCCTCACCCTGGAGTAACCGGACCCCGTGGATCCGGGGCGTTCCGTTGCTGGGGCAAGGGGACGGAACGCCCGCACCGGCCGTCTACCGGCGCCCGCACCAGTGCGCGGCGTTTTCGAAGACGCGGCGCACTTCGTCCTGATAGTAGATGGGGAAGCTCTCGTGGCCGGGCTGGAAATAGAAGACCCGGCCCTTCCCGATGCTCCAGACCATGCCCTGCCAGGCGGTGTGACCGTTCACTTCGTACGTGCCGTCGAAAATCAGGACATCCGGCTTGGGGACCTCGAATTCCCCTTCGTACCGCTCCGTGTGCGGAATGCGGAATCCCGAGATCCCGCGCGCAATCGGGTGCCTCGGTGCGGTGACGCGCAGGTCGACCGCGGAGCCGTCCTCAAAGTAGCCGCCCTTCCATCCGCAGTTTGTCCCGAGGAGCGCCTTGAGCGGCTTTGAGTAGTGTGCCGAGTGGGTGGCGATAAAGCCCATTCCTTCGTCTCGCACCCGCCGCACCACGGCCGCGACGCGATCCGGATGCACCTGGTCATGCCGCAGGTGACCCCACCAGATCAGGACGTCCGTCTGCTTCAGCGCGTCGTCGGACAGCCCCTGCTCCGGGTCGGACAGGGATGCGGTTCGCACGTCGAGGCGCTGGTCGCGGCGCAGCCCCTCGGCGATCGCGGTGTTGATGTCGTGCGGGTAGACGTTCTTGGGTGCGGTGCCCTCGGACCACACGAGCACCCGCAGGGCCTCCGGCTCCGCGAGCGCGCCCTCCACGGCGTCGAGACCGCCCAGTGCCGCTCCGGCCGCGGCCATGGTACCCCAGAGAAAGTGCCGGCGTGAGGAGGTGGGAAACGCGGTTGCCTCGGCTGCGCGCCGGGCGCCGCTTGCCTGCGGGTCCAGGTGGCTCATCAGTTCTCGCATCATCTTGTGGGCGCGGTGCAAGCGCGAGCGGATCGTTCCAATAGGGCATGATTCCACGGCGGCCGCTTCCTCGTAGGAGGCGCCCTCCAGGTCGCAGAGGAGGACCGTGGCGCGCTGTGCCGGCTGAAGCTGATCCAGCGCACTCTGGAGCGTGCCGTCCAGCTGCTCATGCAAGACCAGCCGCTCGGGATTCGCGGACTCATCGCCCAGTTGGAGGGCCTCGGAGACGCCGTCCGCTCCGGTTCCATCCAGCGGCACCAC
>CAYQDT010000937.1:0-2124 GCA_964416225.1 uncultured bacterium | reverse complement strand
GATCGCGTGAACCAGATTGGCCTCGTGGTTGAGGGCGAGGGACACGTCCAGGAGCGAGGGGCTGCGGGAGTGAGGGGCTGAATGAGTGTCATGCACGTGAAGCCGTCACGAATCTGGCAACTGGTCGGCGCCGGAGTCGCGCTCGTGGTGGCTGCGTGGGCCGCACAGATCGTGACCACGGGGAAGCTGGCCGCGTGGCAGGCCAGCCGAATGTCGGACCGGCAGTTGGAGCGGGCGGTGGCCGCACCGGGAGCCGGCTTTGCCGCCTCACTGGAGTGGGGGGCGCGGCTGGAGCGGGCGGGCCGGATGCTGGAGGCTAAGAAGGCGTACGAGCAGGCCGCCAACGCCGACGCGAGCCGCCCGGCCGCGTGGATCGGCTGGGGCCGCACCGCCTACGCGGAAGGCGACTGGAAAGCAGCGGACCGGGTCCTGCAGAAGTGCGTGGAGCTCTGGCCGAAGAACGCCGAAGCGCGCTTCCTCTGGGCCGCCGAGCTGAACGATACGTTCCGCTTCACCGCGGCGCGCGAGCAGCTCGCTGCCGGGCTGCGGCTGGAGCCCGCCCGGCCCGGGGCCTGGCGCTCGCTCGGCGAGCTGGACATGCGCCTGAAGCGGTACCCCGACGCCGTGGATGACTACCGGCGGGCCGCGGTGGTCGACCATGCGACACCGGGCGGCGACGCGCTCCTCGGCTGGGCCCTGCTGCGCGCGAACCGCCTGCAGGAGGCCATCCCCCGGCTGCGCGCGGCGGTGGCCCAAAACCCGTCCGACTTCGACGCACGCTTTCATCTTGGCGAGGCGCTCGCCGGTACTGGCCGGGACGCGGACCGCTCGGAAGCCGTCCAGGAGTTCAACCGGGTGATGAGCTTTTCCGACCGGAAGAGCCGGGCCTTCGTGGCCGTGGCGAAAACCTGGATCAGCACGGGCAGTGCCACGGATGCTCTCGAGTCACTGGAGCGCGCGGTTTCCGTGAACTCTTTTGACTCGGATGCACTGCAGATGCTGGTGGATCTTTACCGGAAGCAGGGACGCGCGGTGGAGGCTGCCGGGTATCAGAAGCAGCTGGACCGCGTGAAGCGCCTGGAGAAACAGAGGGACGAAGACCTGGCGCGGATCGACGCGGCCGGCGCGGCCACGGAGGCGCTGGGCGGCGAGCTGATCCGCGCGGGCCGGGATTCATTCTCGCTGGGCCGCCTGCCGGAATCCCGCCTCGCATTCCAGGCGGGGCTCCACCTCGCGCCGGACAACGCCGAGGGCGCGCGCGGCATTCAGCTCATCGACGCGCTGTACCGGCGTGCGGCCGAGGAGCAGAAGAAGGCGGTCGAGGCGAACGGCGAAGGGAAGGGCAAGGCGAACAACGAGTCGACGGGAAGCTCGAGCCACCCCTGAGCCCGAGCTGCGACGAGTGGAGCTGCGCAGCGGCAGAAACTGCCGCCGCAGTGTCCACGGGCCGCCGTCGCCGCGGCTTTCGGACATACCGGGCGAGCGGGCCCCTATCGCGCGGGGAGGAGGGCTTTCAGAGCCTCCGGCGGTTGCGCGCCCGCTTCCACCAGCGTGGTGAAGCGGTTGAGCGGCACATCCCGGTATTCCGACGTCTTTCCATCCAGCCAGTGCACCACCACGCGATCCACCCGGGTGGCATCGCCCAATCCGAAGTGAACCCGCGGGTCATTGGAAGAGGCGAAACTGTAACTCGTATGGACGAAGCCATGCTGCGTCCGCCCGCCCGCCTCCAGATCCACGCGCGCTCCATTCGCCTCCCAATTCGGCTCCCGTCCGATCAGGCGGAGCGTCACCCAGTTGCGCTGCGGATGATCGTTTCGGAGCACCAGCGCGGCGCCGTTGGAGTTGCTGACCACCAGGTCGACGTCGCCGTCGTTGTCGAGATCTCCGAACGCCAGTCCCCGCCCGACCGCCGGCTTCGTCACCGCCGGCCCGCCTTTTGACGACCAGTCCTCGAAGGTGCCCTTCCCGGTATTGTGGAGGTAACAGCGGGACTGCGGATAGGTACAGTCGCTGTCCAGCTCGTGGATATGGTCCTGCACGTGACCGTTGGCCATCATCAGGTCCGGCCAGCCGTCGTTGTCGAGATCCGCGAAGCCGATGCCGAAGGTGAGCAGGCTGTAG
>CAYQDT010000936.1:0-2125 GCA_964416225.1 uncultured bacterium | reverse complement strand
GGGCCGATGGCGGGTGCGGCCGCCGCGCCCGCGGCCACGTGGAAGGACTACCTCGCGCTGACCAAGCCCCGGGTGATCAGCCTGCTGCTGTTCACCACGCTCACCGCGATGTGGATTGCGGTGGACAAGATGCATCACGTCACCTTCTGGCTCGCGGTGGCCACCGGGGTGGGGCTCTACATGGCGGCGGGCGCCGCGAACGCGATCAACATGGTCCTGGAGCGGGACCTCGACCTGAGCATGGGGCGCACCTCGCGCCGCCCAACCCTTACCGGCGCCATCCCGCCGCGCGCCGCGCTGCAGTTCGCGCTGGCGCTGATGATCGGCTCGTTCGGCCTGCTCTGGGGTGTGGCGAACCTGCTGACCGCGATGATGGCGATGTCGGGGCTTGCCTTCTACGTGGTGATCTACACGCTGCTGCTCAAGCGCCGAACCTGGGCCAACATCGTGATCGGCGGGGCCGCGGGCGCCTTTCCTCCGCTGGTTGGCTGGGCGGCGGTGCGGAACGATCTGAGCCCGCTGGCGTGGTGCCTCTTCGCCATTATCTTCCTCTGGACCCCCGTTCACTTCTGGGCGCTGGCGCTCATGATCAAGGATGACTACGCCCGCGCCGGCGTGCCGATGCTGCCGGTCGTCCGCGGCGTGCGGGCGACGGTCTCGCAGATCGCCTACTACGCGGTCCTCACGGTCGGCGTCTCCGCGCTTCCGCTGATGCTGGGCGGGCGGCACGGAAGCTCCGCCGTGGGGTGGTTCTACATCGTGGCGGCCGTGCTGCTGAACGCGGTGCTGCTGCTGCAGAGTGTCCGCCTGTACCGGCAGCCCGAGCTGCCGCAGGCAAAGGCGCTCTTCAAATACTCCATGGTTTACCTCGCGCTGCTCTTCCTGGCCATGGCTCTGGACCGGGCACTGTGGGTTTGAGGGATCGGATAGAAACGCGCCGCGCGCGCCGCAACAGCCCCGCGGGGGCTTGCGAAAGGTCGGACTGATGGCTCAGATTTTCCATCCGAGCATGAACGTGATCTCGAAGGTGAGCATCTGGAGCGCCGTGCTCGGGATGCCCGTCCTCTTCGGGCTGGGGTACCTCTTCAACCAGAGCTACGCGATCCAGTTGAAGGTCCCGCTGGAGCAGCCGGTGCAGTTCAGCCACAAGCACCACGTCCTGGACGACGGGATCGACTGCCGCTACTGCCACACCTCCGTGGACAAGGCCGCCTTCGCCGGACTGCCGCCCACGGAGACCTGCATGACGTGTCACAGCCAGATCTGGACCAACAGTCCGCTGCTGGAGCCGGTGCGGGAGAGCTTCCGGACCGGCCGCCCGCTCAAGTGGCAGCGGGTGCATGACTTGCCGGACTTCGTTTACTTCAATCACAGCATCCATGTGAAGAAGGGCGTCGGCTGCGTCTCCTGCCACGGGCGGGTCGACGAGATGCCCATCACCTATAAAGAGAACGACCTGACGATGCGCTGGTGCTTGAACTGCCATCGGAACCCCGAGCAGTTCCTCCGCCCGCGCGAGCGCGTGTATGACCTGGCATGGAAGCCGAGCACCGCGCAGGAAGCGATGGGGAAGCAGCTGGTCGAGCAGTATCACCTGCTCAGCAAGTTCCAGATGACCAACTGCTCCACGTGCCACCACTGATGTGACGGTGTGAGACGGAGCGCGGTGCGGCGGCGCGAGCCCCGGCCGGCGGCTTCCGGGCGCACCAGGACCGATTTTGATGATGAAAGACCGCAATCACTGCGGCACGGACCGAGGCTTGCACATGGGAGAAGAGAACGCCATGGCAAACGGCGCCGAGGGCAAGAAGAGCGCGGAAGCGGGGTTCGTCCCCCTTTCCGACGTGAGCGCATCGCCCCGACGCCTCGACTTTGCCGCCATCCGCGCGCGGCTGGCCCGCTCGGGCGGCCGGGAATACTGGCGCAGCCTGGAGCAGCTTTCCGACGCGCCGGAGTTCCACGAATACCTGTCGCGGGAGTTTCCGCACCAGGCCCCGCGCGACATGGCGCCGCTCCCCCGCCGGGAGTTCTTCCGGCTGATGGGCGCCACCCTGGCTCTGGCCGGCGTGGGCGGCTGCGCCTACCAGCCGCAGGAGCACATCATCCCGTATGTGCAGCAGCCGGA
>CAYQDT010000935.1:0-2130 GCA_964416225.1 uncultured bacterium | reverse complement strand
AACACCTCCGCAACGCCCTGGGGCGTGGAGAGACGCTCCAGGTTCGCCGTCCCATCCATCCAGAGAATGCGGGCTTCCAGACCGGCCTGCCGCGCGATGGCGTTGGCAAGACCGGGGAGCGGCTCGGGCGGGGGAGCGGCGGGCATGGGAGGATCATCCTGAGCGCTCGCGGAGCGCCCCAGCGCGGTGGTGGCAATTCCGGCCGCGGCGAGACCCGCGGTCCGGAGAAAAAGACGGCGATTGGGGCGGGGAGAGCTCATCGATCACACACTCGCTTGGGTCAGGTCGTTCGTCGAGGGCTTCAGCGGGCGGCGGGGCCGATCGCGCCACCGGCTTCCGATTACTACTACGATTCGATTCCGCTCACGCTGTTCCGGGCCCGGCCATCGGGAGGACCGGGATCCCGGCGTGCCGGTGCGAGGCCGCTTCCTCCCGGGAGGCCGGCCCGCGGCCGGTCCCTCAAGGCTGCGGCCGGAGGACCAGCGAGACCGGATACGCGGAGCCTCCCAGCGGCAGCGTCCGTACGTGAATCGTCCGGGTCTCGCCGGGCTGAAGCTTGCCGGACCAGAGATCGCACTCACCCGGGGGTGCCGTCTGCGGGGTGTCGACCACCTTGCCGTCGATGAGGAACATGCCGCACGCGAGGCCGGCATCGACGGACATCACCAGCTTGACCTTCTGAGTTTCCGGCGTCGGGTTCTTCAGGTCGAGGGTGAGGTCGTAGTCCACGCCGTAGTTGCCGAACAGCTTCTTGCTGCCGTCCCGCGTCCGGATCGGGTCTTTACCCAGCGGGATAAAGGTCCAGTGCTCGCCCACCACGTAGGCGAAGCGCTTCAGCAGCTTCGGCGTGGGATAGACGTCGATCTCATTCCGCGCGGCCGTCAGCAGCGTTTCGGAAAGCGACGGCGGCTCGACTTTCTCCCCCGTGGCGATATACGCCACCAGCGGCTCTCCCTTGAGGATGCGCAGCGTATAGATGCCGGAGACGGTCCCCAGGTTGCTCACCTGCGTACTGTAGAGCACCCTGGATGAGCGTGCCGGCAGGTGGAGCACGTATCCGACGTCGTTGAGCGCGAGCGACCAGTAGCGCGAGCCGGCGCGATGCCCGACCTCCACGGTGTCGAGCGTGGGTCCCGCGTCGCCCTGGATCACCTGCACGTCCACCGGCTCGGTGCTGGGGTTGACCAGGTGGACCTGGAACGTGAACGGCCGGGACATCTTGCTCTGGTGGTGGTAGAACAGCCGGACCGGTCCCGTGTTCTCGACCACGCCCTGATAAAGCGGTCCGAGCTCCTTCACGCTCTCCGGCTCGTTTGAATAGAGGAGAAGCTTCGGCTCCTGCGGCGTGAGGACGCGGTTCTTGACGCGGATCTTTGCCGTGGTGTGCACGGGCAGGTAGCCGTCACCCGAGATCAGAATCGGAAAGGCGAGCTCCGCGGAGCCGCCGCTGCCGAGTGCCTTGAGACCGGTCGGCGGGCCGGTGACTTCCACCGACGCCCCGTCTTCCCGCTTCACCCCGTCCAGGGCCCGGGCGGCCGCAACTCTGCGGACGAGCGACGCGGGCGCCGTCGCTCCGGTCACCTCCACCACCGGTACGTCCGTCACGTGGCCCGCCCACTTCTTGCACCACGCGGTGAGCGCGGCGTCCTTGCCCTCCCGCAGCACGTGGATGGTGGTCTTGCCGGGGTTGAGGCCCTTGAGCTCCACGGCGGCGCCGTTTTTCGTGAGCCGCGCGGTGACGAACTCCTCCCCCTCGACCTTGAGCGACGTCTCGCCGCGCGCGGTGCCGCGAATCGGGACGACGCGCGTCGCGCCGACGGGAACGGTCTCGGAGGACGAGGCCACTTCCAGCGTCGGCTCCACATGCATCCGCGCGGAGCGGTGGCCCTTCCGCTTCGACCCGCGGGGAGCCGGCGCGTCTGCCGAGCGCTCACCCCCCAGCGCCTCCTTGAGGTTGGTGGCCCACCGGCGCGCCGTGGTCTCCGGCTCCTCGTGCCGGAGCGCGGCTTCGTCCGGGGTGGCGATCATCAGCAGTCCGCCTCCGGCATAGACTCCCCACGCCTCGCCGCGGCTCTGGATCGAGATGTCGCCCGGGTTGAGCCCGTCCGCGAGGAGCTGCCGCAGCCGATC
>CAYQDT010000934.1:0-2133 GCA_964416225.1 uncultured bacterium | reverse complement strand
GGAGGGCAGCTCTTCCGGCCCAGGAACGGCGGCCCCGCGCTTCACCACGCGGATCCAGTGGTCCGTGAAGATCGAGTTCCGCTGGATGATCTGCTTGGGCATATGGCAGCTCACGCAGTCACCACGCGGCTGGACGGGGCAAAGCTTCTGCGCCGGCTGTGCTCCGTGGCAGCTTCCGCAGACCGCGTTGTACGTGGTGGTGTCTCGCGAAGCGTCTTCGTGCGGATTGTGGCAGGTGACGCAGGAGAGGCGGTTCCCGCTCTCCCGGAAGCAGCGACTCTGCTGGAGGCCGACCGGTGCGAAGCGGACCACCACCGGGTCGTCCGGACGGAGACCCCTGGGGGTGGTGCTGCGATGGCACGCAGCGCACGCGGCCACGGAATCCCGGGCCGAGAGGGTGAGCAGCGACTGGATCCCCTCGTGGGGCCGGCCGGCGCGGGCGGCCTGGATGTGCGCGGCGCCCGGCCCGTGGCAGCTCTCACAGCGGACGCCCTGCTCCATCCCGTCCAGCACCACTCCGCTCGGTGACTGGCGCGCTCCGGCCGAGTGACAGTGGAAGCAGTCGTAGATCTCGGTGGCCGTGAGGCGGTGGCCCGTGGGATGTTGCTGGCGCTCTTCCGGCGGGTTGCCGAGAAACCCCACCGTGAAGTCCCAGCCCGTATGCCGGTAGTACGTGAGCGCCGACTCGACGTACAGGTTGTCCGAGGTCTTCCCGACGAACGTGACGCCCTGGTGGCCCGACCCGAAAGCCCACTGGACCGGCTGCCATTCCTGGTTCGGACCCGCCTGTCCCTCCACGCCCAACTGCTCGCCGTGCCGGGTGATGCGGTAGGCGACGGAGACCTGGGGATCGGGAACCCACTTCGGCTCCGGCAGCGGCGTGCGCGCCTCCACCTGGGAGGCGTCATGGAGCGCCTGGGCGTGATGCGTCGGATCCTGCGCGCGCGCCAGAGCCGGATGGCACTCGGCGCACGCGGCCGAGCCCGCGTAGCCGGGCGCAAACCGCTGGCGGGCCGGCTCCCGACTCCGAGAGAACGCCACCGCCAGATAGGCGCCGAACAGCGCCAGCAGCAACCCGCCACCCCACAAAAACCAGCGCCTGCGGCCTGGCCGATTCACGTCGTCTTCCATCCCTCTACCGCTCACCCACTCACCCACGCGCCCACCGCGGGCCAGGAGAATCGGCACCACATCGCGAACTCTTCGTCAGCATTCGCGCGAGCGACCCCGCGCGGCGGACCGGGTCCATCTAGTTCTACGGTGCTCCCGCCGTGCCGACCGCCCGCTCGCGGGTAATTCTTTCCATCCCGTTCGAGCAGGCAGGTTATGCACGAGCCCCCGGTTCCCCTCTCTTCCGCCCCCTCCAGCCGATCGCCGCTCTCTCCCCGGCAGCTCCGGCAGCGGCGACTCCGCCTCATCGCGGCCGGCGCCGCGGGAGTGCTCGCTCTCGCAATGCTGCTGGACTGGACGGTGCTCCGGCTGGAGCGGCGCGCCCGCTGGATGAGCGCCCTGCCGGCGGGTGTCCTGCAGCCGCTGGCCCGGCTGGTCCCGAACGACCCCGCCGTCCTGTACGCGCTCGGCCGCCACGCCGCGGAGCGGGGCGAGTTCGCCCGGGCGGCACCGCTGTTCAAGAAAGCGAGCGACCTCGACCCGCACTTCTGGATGGCCAAGGCCGACTATGCCAATGCCCTCGTGGATCTGAATGAGGAGACCCCCGCGTTCGTCGCCGCGCAGGACTGCCTGATGACCGGGTCGGAGGCTGCGGACGTCGCGCCGGCGATGATCGCGATGGGCCGCATGCACCTGCGGCGCGGGGAGCTGGAGGAGGCGCGCAGCGACGCGGAGCGGGCGCTCGCGGCACGGCCCGGCGACCCCGACGCATGGCTGCTTCGGGCACGGGCGATGGAAGCGTCGGGGGAATGGTCCGAAGTGCGGAGCGCGGCCGAGCATGTCACTCGAGCGCGGCCCCGCCTGGCGGACGGCTGGGTCCTCCTGGCGGCGGCCACGCTGCACACGGGCTCCAGCGACCACGGAGTAGCCGCCGCCCGGACCGCGGTACGGCTGGACCCCCACGCGTCCGCGGGACAGCAGGTGCTGGGAGAGGCGCTGCTGGCGCGGGGCCGCACGGAGGAC
>CAYQDT010000933.1:0-2135 GCA_964416225.1 uncultured bacterium | reverse complement strand
CGCTGGAGAGCGGCGTGGTGGACATCCTCGCGCATCCGACGGGGCGGATCCTGGGCGTTCGGGACCCGAGCGCGGTGGATCTGGAGCGCGTGATGGACGCGGCGCTGGCCAATCGGGTGGCGCTGGAGATCAATGCGTTCCCGGACCGGCTCGACCTGAACGAGTGCTATGCCCGCCGGGCCAAGGAGCGCGGCATCCCCATCTCGCTGAACACGGACGCGCACAAGCCGGAGCACCTCTCCTTGCTGCGCTACGGCATCTGGCAGGCGCGCCGTGCCTGGCTCGAGCCGGAAGACGTCATCAACACCTGGCCGCTCGACCGGCTATTGGGCTGGCTGCACCACCGGAGCCGCTGAGCGGCCCGCGCATGGTATGGATGCGTCCCGGAGGTGCTGCCGCCGCGACTGGGAGGGCATGAGGGGCAGGTCGCGGCGCGGCCGGGTCCGAACTGGCGCATGCCGGGAGCCGTCGAGGGCACCCGCAAATAGAACGCCGGCGCCCTCATGCACCGGCGTCTCCGGTCACAGCGGAGAGCCTCATGTTCCCACCGCGCCGCCTCCTGTCGCCCCTGCTGCTCGCGCCGGCGATGCTGGCACCTCCGGTAGCCGCTCCCTCGCCTCCGGGACCGCCGCACTACGTGGCGACGCGGCTCGCCACGCTGCCGCGGCAATTTGGCTGCGCGGCGAACGCCATCAACGACCGGGGCGTGATCGTGGGCGTCTCCGAAGACAGCCATAAGCACGCGGTAAAGTGGGTCGGGCCGGTTGTGCGTGACCTCGGCCGCCTCTCCGACTCCGACTCGGCCGTGGCGGTCGCGGTGAACGACGCGGGGGTGGCCGTGGGGTATGCGGAGCAGTCCGGAAAGCCGCGCGCGTGCCGCTTCGAGGGGGACAGCGTCAAGGATCTCGGCTCGCCCGGTGAGGAGAGTCGCGCCACCTGCGTCAACGACCGGGGGGATGTCGGCGGCTGGGCCGAAAAGGAGGCGAGTCTTCCCCACGCCATCCTCTGGCGTGGCGCCAGACGGGTGGACCTGGGACGGCTAGGCGGCATCCAGGCGTGGTGCACGGCCATCACGGACAGCGGCCTCCTCCTCGGCTATGTCAACCCGCCGGGTCCCGGAAGCGGCCATCTGCGGCCGTTCTTCTGGCGCGCGGGGAAGACGACCGAGATCCCGGTCCTGCCGGGCTACGACGACGTCGAAACGCACGGGACGAACGCTCACGGGGACCTGGTCGGCGCCGCGCTCCGTAAAAGCGGCACACCCGCCGGCGTGCCCGCGCATGCGTTTCTCTGGCGCGGTGGAAAGCTGCTGGATCTCGGCACGCTGGGCGGGGCGTACAGCCGCGCCTATGCGGTCAACAATCGGGGCCAGGTGGTCGGCGTCTCCACGCTATCGGACGGTCGCTCCCACGCGTTCCTCTGGGAAAGCGGCCACCTCTTCGACCTGAACCGCTGTATCCGCTCGAACTCCGGCTGGAGCCTGGACGAGGCCCGCGGCATCAACAACCGCGGCGAGATCGTCGGCGCGGGTATCTACCAGGGTCAGCGGCGTGCCTTCGCGCTCGCTCCCGGGACGAGGGCTTAACCGGCGCCGCACGGCCCGGAAAGAGTGGGCGCCGGCGAACGGGGGTCCCGGCCACGGGGAGCCCGGGAAAAGGGAACGCCGTGTGGAGGCACAAATGCAGGCGAGCGGCGCTGAACCGGTAGTTCAGCGCCGCTCGCGAGTTTCGGCATTTCCCGGGCCGCCGCCGCTGCCGGGTGCCGGCGCGGATCAGGAGAGGCGGGACATCGCCGTGCGCGCCTCGCCCTCGGTCGCCTCGCGCTCCACCATGTGCCACTCCAGGCAGCGGCCGTCCTCGAAGTGGACGCGCCACACCGCGAACTTCTGGTCCGGCGAGGTGATGCTGCAGGTCAGGGACTTCACCCGGCGCACCTTGCCGCTGAGGTCGGCACCCGCGTCGCGGCCCGTGAAATCCTTGATCTTAACCCACATTCCCGGGCGGTAGGGGGGGATTCGCGTTACTTGCTGTGGCTTCTCGGTGGTGGCGCGACGAGTTGCGGTGCTTTCCATGGAAGTCATCCGTTTCTTAAAAAAGCAGCCCCATCAGGGGGATCATCCGGCCCTTCCGCCTGTC
>CAYQDT010000932.1:0-2137 GCA_964416225.1 uncultured bacterium | reverse complement strand
CCTGCAGCTGTTCGTGATCCCCGTACGCGGCCGATCCCGCCCGGTTGTTGCTGTCTCCCAGTGACCTGGGATCGGTTTCGGGAAGCGCGCCTTTCCCAATCACCGTGGTGATCACCGGGGCGCGGAGCGCGGCGGCGAGCGCGGCGAGCGGCCCGGCAGCATCCGCATGCAGTACGCCGTCTCCCGCCAGGATGAGCGGCCTCCGGGCGGCGGCCAGCGCGGCCGCCGCCCGCTGCAGCGCCGGTCCCAGGGGCGGGACCGGTGCCGGCGTCACGCGGCCCGGGAGATCCGGAGCCCCACCCTCCGCTCCGAGGATATCGGCGGGAATCTCCACGTGGACGGGTCCCGGCCGACCCCGCCGGAGGTGGTAAAACGCCTCGGTGAGCAGCGGCACGATCTCGTCGACGCGGTGGACGGCGGCACTCCATTTGGTGATGGGCGCGAAGAGGCGCTGCTGATCCAGCCCGTGGAACAGGTCCCGGCGGAATTCGCCGCGCAGGCCGCTTTCGGACTGAGAGGAGAGCAGCAGGAGTCGCGAGCAGTCGGTATAGGCGCCCGCCACGCCGCTCGCCGCGTGCGTCGCGCCCGGCCCGGGCACGGTAAACGCCACCCCCACCTCGTTTCGTGCCCGCGCGAAACCGTCCGCCATCCACGCGCCGCCGAGCTCATGGCGCACCAGGACGTGCCGAAAGGCGCCACCGAGCCGGTGGACGGCGTCATACAGGTGGGCGTTCAGAGCGCCCGGGATGCCGAACCCGATATCGACGCCCTGCTCCAGCAGCACCCGGAGCACGAGCTCGCCACCCGTCATCAGCGCACCTCCATCTCCGCCTCTCCACCTCGGCCCTCCACCTCGGCCCTCCACCTCCGCCCTCCACCTCGGCCCTCCACCTCCGCCCGGCGAGGGGTCACGTTCGTCGAGAACTACCTCGGGAGGCGGGGCCGCGTCACCCAGACCTGGCCCCACACGTCTGCGACCTGCACGGCGGCTTCATGCAGGGGAAGGTCTCGCCGCGCAGCGGAGACGAGCGGCAGCTCACGGCGCGACGGCAGCCGGTAGGCGCGCCAGCCATGCCGGAATTCCCTGCCCTCATGACGCCAGTCCACGGCCCAATAATCGATAAAGTCCAGCGGCGCCCGCTTGGCCCGGTCACGCAGGTCCGCCGGACTGCCGTCCGGCAGCGACACGTTGAAGCCGGTCAGCCGGATCTCCCAGCTTCCGTCCCCGTTCGGCATCCAGTCCGCGGAAACCGCCGCGGACGCCGATGCCGGGCATGCCGCGGGAAGCTCGTAGACGTCGAAGGCTCGTCCGGGCTCACCGGAGCTGGATCGGTGCGCCTGCACCTCCGCCAGCCGCTTCCGCATGAGCTGCACCGCGCCGCGGCTCTGGTCCGCCATGATCCATCGCCGTCCCAATCGCTCCGCCACCGCGCCGGTGGTGCCGGACCCCGCGCAAAAGTCCGCCACCAGGTCGCCGGGATTGCTGTGCCCGCGGAGGAGGCGGTGCAGCAGCGCCTCCGGTTTTTGCGTCGGATACTTCAGGTTTTCGGCAGCGGTGGGCGAGAGGATCTTCTGGACGCCGGAGTCGGTCCACCAGCTCTCCAGCTGCGCTCCCTCCTCGCGCAGCGCGTAGCGCGGCCCCTTGACCGAAGTGAGCCCCCGCTGGCGCGTCCCTTCACTGTACGGACGGTATTGGGGATTGAAGGTCCACCGGCTTCCCCGGGTGTACCAGAAAAGGTTGTCGTGCTTCCGCCGGTACGCGTTTCGCACATGTCCGCCGCCCCCATAGCCCCACACGATCTCATTCCGAAAGCCGGGCCGCCCCGCGGCCTCCCGCTCTCCCGCTCCAAAGAGCTCGTCGAGAAGAACCTGCACCAGGTGCCCGACCCGCCAATCCACGTGCACGATCAGGCTGCCCGTTTCCGATAGCAGCTCCCGGGCGAGGTAGAGGCGTGGGTAAAGCATGTCCAGGTATTCGGTCCCGGACCAGACGTCACGGTAGGCCGCCTGCCGGAGCGGTCCGGCGGCTGTACCGCCGGGAGGGCGGTCGCTGCCCAGCGAAACCGGGCGCTGGAACTCCTGCCCGACGTTGAACGGCGGAGCGAGGTAGACGCGGTCGACGTGCCCGGCGAATTCC
>CAYQDT010000931.1:0-2141 GCA_964416225.1 uncultured bacterium | reverse complement strand
GGTGAACCGCTACTGGCAGCTCTTCTTCGGTACCGGCCTGGTGAAGACTTCCGAGAACCTGGGTACCCAGTGCGATCAGCCCACGCACGCGGAGCTGCTGGACTGGCTGGCGGTGGAGTTCCGGGAGCGCGGCTGGGACGTGAAGCGGATGCACCGGCTCATGGTGACGAGTGCCACCTACCGGCAGAGCTCCCGCCTTACGCCCCTGCTCGCCCGGAAAGACCCGGAAAACCGCCTCCTGGCCCGCGGCGCCCGGTTCCGGATGCCCTCCATGCTCCTCCGGGACGTGGCGCTGGCCTCCAGCGGGCTGCTCAACCCCGCTCTCGGAGGAAAGCCGGTCTACCCCTATCAGCCGAAGGGGATCTGGGACGGCCTCGCCATCACGAAGGAGCGGGATTTCACCTACCCGCAGTCCAAGGGCGCCGATCTCTACCGCCGCAGCCTCTACACTTTCTGGCGGCGCACCGTGGCCCCGGCGAACATGTTCGATGCGTCGGTCCGCAACACGTGTAAGGTGCGCCTGGCGACGACCAGCACGCCCCTTCACGCGCTGACGACGCTGAATGACGTGACGTGGGTCGAGGCCGGCCGGGCGCTGGCGGAGCGCGTGATGAAGGAAGCGGGACCGGATCCGGACGCGCGCCTGTCCGAGGCGTTCCGTCGCGTCTGCGCCCGCCGCCCGTCGGCCGCCGAGCTCCGGGTCCTGCGCCGGAGTTTGGACCGCGGCCTGGCCGGATACCGCGCGGACCGGAAGGCGGCCGAGGCCTACTTGAAGGCGGGCGAGAGCCCCCGGGACGCGGCGCTGGACCCGGCCGAGCACGCCGCCTACGCCGGAGTCTGCCTCGCCATCTTTAACCTCGACGAGGCCCTGACGCGGGAGTGATCTCAACCACGAGCAGGACGTCAAGAAGCATGGGCGCGGACGACGGCTGCGCCCGGAGCAGCCGCGGCCGCGCGCTTTCAGCCACCGGTAAGGACGATCGATGAACCTGGAGTTTGAAAAGTATCGCCACCTCTCTCGCCGCCAGTTCTTCGGGCGAGCGGCAACCGGCATCGGGGTTGCGGCCCTGGCCGCGCTGCTGCAGGAGGAAGGCCTGGCCGCGCCGACCGTGCACGGCGGGACGCGGCCGGCGGGAGGCGGGCCTCATTTCAGCCCGAAAGCGAAGCGAGTGGTCGTGCTCTGGCAGGGCGGGGCGCCCTCGCACGTCGACCTGTTCGATCACAAGCCCGGCCTCTATGAGAAAAACGGGCAGCAGATACCGGAGTCGGTGCGCTCCAAGGGGCGTCTTTCGACGATGACGGCGGGACTGAAGTCCTACCCGGTCCTGCCGCCCATCCGGCCGTTCCGCCAGTACGGCAAGAGCGGCATGTGGCTGTCGGAGCTCCTCCCGCACACGGGATCGATTGCGGATGAGCTTTGCCTGGTCAACTCGATGCACACGGAGGCGGTGAATCACGCGCCGGGCGTGACGTTCATGCTCACGGGCAGTCAGATCCCGGGCCGGCCCAGCTTCGGCGCCTGGGCCAGCTACGGCCTTGGCAGCATGACGAGCGACCTGCCCACCTTCTGCGTCATGACCTCCGCGGACCAGGCGAAGTCGTGCGGTCAGCTCTTCTACGACTACTACTGGGGCAGCGGCTTCCTGCCGTCGAAATACCAGGGCGTCCGCTTCCGCGGCGAAGGGGAGCCGGTGCTGTATCTCAGCAACCCGGACGGCATGAGCTCCAGCCTCAGGCGCGGCCTGCTGGACGATATCGCCGAGCTGAACCGGCGGCGCCTGGCGGACTACGGCGATCCGGAGATCGACACCCGGATCACGCAGTACGAGATGGCGTACCGGATGCAGACGAGCGTGCCGGAACTGCTGGATATCTCCAAGGAGCCGGCCAGCGTGCTGGAGATGTATGGCCCGGATGTTCATCGGAACGGCTCGTACGCCCGCAACTGCCTGCTGGCGCGCCGCCTCATGGAGCGCGGCGTGCGCTTCGTGCAGTTGATGCACTCCGGCTGGGACCAGCACGGCAACCTGAGCACCCAGCTCGCGGTCCAGTGCCGGGATACGGACCAGCCCTCCGCGGCGCTGGTGAAGGACCTGAAGCAGCGGGGACTGCTGGACGACACGATTGTCCTCTGGGCCAAC
>CAYQDT010000930.1:0-2144 GCA_964416225.1 uncultured bacterium | reverse complement strand
CTCCTCCCAGGCAAACGTCCAGCGATACGTCGCGATGCAGGGCTTCGAGCGCGTCACCGCGCCCTACGCCGGCGTGATCACCGCGCGGAACGTGGACACCGGCACCCTGGTGAACGCGGGCAGCCCGGTTTCCGGCGCCTCCGCGACCAACCTCACAAGCAACGCCGCGAGCGCGGGCGGGCTCTTCGGTATCGCCCGGACCGACGTGCTCCGCATCCAGGTGAACGTGCCGCAGACGTTCGTCCACGCGGTGAGATCGGGTCAGCGGGCCATCGTGACCGTGCGGGAAATCCCCCACCGGGAGTTCACGGGCGAGATCACGCAGGTTGCCGGCGCACTGGACGCGGACACCCGCACCCGCCTGACGGAGGTGCGGCTGAGGAATACGGAAGGGCTGCTGGTGCCGGGCATGTTTGCCCAGGTGCACCTGATGCCGCAAGGTGAGGCGCGCCCGCTGATCATCCCGTCCAACACGCTGATGTTCGACGCCCAGGGCACTCGCGTCGCCACGGTCACCCCCGACCACAAGATCCAGTTCGCGCCGATCCAGGTCGGCCGGGATCTGGGACAGGAGATCGAGGTCACGTCCGGCCTCACCGGCAGCGAGCAGCTGGTGACGAACCCGTCGGACACGCTGCGAGACGGAATGGCGGTCCAGCCCCAGCCGGCGCCGGTGGTTCCGAAGGCGGGCGGGCCCGGCGGCAAGCCGAGTGAAGGCAAGCCGGGTGAAGGCAAGCCGGGCGAAGGCAAGCCGGGCGCGGCAGGCGCGGGCAGCGCCGCGGCTCCGGCTGGTGGGCGAGCGGGGGCGGCCGGTCACTGATCCCGCTCCGCGCTTCTTGCGAAAGCGACCCCCGCTCCGCGCCCGGCTCCCTCCACCGTCGAGGGCCCGGCATCCTGAAATCTCCCCGAGGGGAGAGCGAAATAGCAGAGTTCGGGCCCCGTTTTGGGGCCCTTGAGTAGCAGCCCCAACGTCACCCCCGGGCCGGGGGTCTCCCGCGGTTCGGGGGCGTCACACTCCGGGATGCAGTTATGTGGATTGTCCGCCTGGCGCTGAAGCGCCCTTATACCTTCGTCGTCTGCGCCATCATGATCGCCGTGCTCGGCACGGTGACCATCATGCAGATGGCCAAGGACATCTTCCCCCCGATCGACATCCCGGTGGTCTCCGTGATCTGGAGCCTCGGCGGCCTGCCGCCGGAAGAGATGGAGCGCCGGGTGGTGACCGTGTGCGAGCGCGCGATGACCACCTCGGTGAACGATATCGAGCACATCGAGTCGCAGTCGCTGAACGGCGTGGCGGTCATTAAGGTCTACTTCCAGCCGGGAGCGAAGATCGAGGCGGCCGTGGCGCAGATCACCGCCATCAACCAGACGATCGTTCGCATCCTGCCGCAGGGCATGACCCCGCCGCTGATCATCCAGTACAGCGCGTCCAACGTCCCCGTGCTCCAGGCGAGCATCAACAGCAAGACTCTCTCCGAACAGGAGCTGTACGACTTCGGCCTCAACTTCATCCGCACCCAGCTTGCCGCGGAGCGGGGAGCGTCGGTACCGCTGCCGTACGGCGGCAAGCAGCGGAGCATCATGGTCGATCTGGACCCGGACGCGCTGCTGGCCAAGGGTCTCTCGCCGGCGGATGTCAGCAACGCGGTGAATCTCCAGAACGTGGTGCTCCCGTCCGGAACGGCCAAGCTCGGCGGGCAGGACTACAGCGTGCGCCTGAATGCCAGCCCGGACGCCGTGGAAGCCCTGAACGACCTGCCGATCAAGGAGAAAAACGGCGCAACGGTGTACGTCCGGGACGTCGCCTACGTCCATGATGGCTCGGCCATCCAGCAGAACATCGTCCGGCAGGACGGACGGCGCGCGGCGCTGCTGACGATCCTGAAAAACGGCACCGCCTCGACGCTGGACGTGGTGACGCGGATGAAGGCGGCGCTGCCGAAGGTCATGGGCACGCTGCCTCCGGAGCTCAAGACGGACCTGCTGTTCGACCAGTCCATCTTCGTTCAGAACGCCATCAACGGGGTCTTGACCGAGGGCATGATCGCCGCCATCCTCACGGCGTTGATGATCCTGCTCTTCCTGGGCAGCCTGCGGAGCACGCTCATCGTGGCGATCTCGATCCCGCTCTCGATCCTCTC
>CAYQDT010000929.1:0-2144 GCA_964416225.1 uncultured bacterium | reverse complement strand
ACGGTTTCCTGACCGTAATTGCAGAGGCTCACCAGCGTGGCGCCTCCCCGCTCCGCTGCGAGCCAGCCCACGCGCTGGATGGGGCGCCCGGAACGATCCCGGAGTGAAACGGAGGGGAGCAGGTCCCAGTTGCGGAGCTGGCACTCCAGAGAATGCCACAGCCCGCGTCGGTCCGCCGTGGTCGGATTCCATGCGAGCGTCTCGCAGCGGAGCGTGCCCGGGAGGGGGCGATCATACTCGTCGCGCGACAGCTCTCCGGGACCGACGCGCACCACGCGCCCGGGCCAGCGCGACAGCGCGCGGAACGCCGCCCGGGACAGGTGGGAGATGTCCGGGATGAGCAGCACGGTAGCCGGGGGAAGCGGGCCGGATTCGAGCCGGCGCTCCGTCACGAAGCCGACCTTCAGGCCATGCAGGGTGAGCGCTGTGTAGAGCTGCTCCGCGCAGGCCCGCGGCGCGTCCCCGTCCCACACCTTGGTGGAGGTCCCTTCCAGGATCAGCACGTCGGGCGGCTTCCGCTGGAGTGCCTCAATCGAACCCGCCAGCCGGTTCAGATCGAGGCACGTCTGTCCGACGGCTTCGACGCACTCCGGGCGCTCCAGGATGCTTCCCCGCAGTGCGTTTTGCGGGTCGTGGGATCGGTCCCAGACCCAGATCGTGGTCCGCTGCTGCCCGTGAATCGCCTCCTGCCAGAGCGCGGCGCGCAGGTGCCGGGGCGGGACCGGACGGCTCTCCCGGTCCGGGATCAGGTGGTTCTCGCTGTCGAAGACGGGGCCTGCTTTGAGCGACCGCTCCAGGTCGCAGGCGAAGAGCGCCGGCAGCCAGTCCTGCGCGAACTCACCCGGCTCGTAGTGGTAGAACGTCTCGGCGTCGTGGCCGCTCAGATCCGTCACCGCGGCCAGGGCCGTGGGGTCGACGCCGAAGCGGACCTCCGCCGTATGCGAGAGGCTCCACGAGGTCGCCTTCACGTGCACCGGAACTCCCGGCACCGCGTCCCGAACCGCCCGGGCCAGCATGCCGTGCCAGCGGGCAAACCACTCCGCGTTGAAGCGGACGAAATCCGACCAGGCCGGGGTCGGGTGCTGGAGGGCAGCCGGATCGAAGGGATCCGGAAGCGGGATCGCGTCCCAGTCGAGGTGCGTGGTACCCCAGCGCTCGTTCAGGCGGGCAAGCGTGGAGTGCCGCTCGCGGAGCCACCGGCGCCACTCGGCTGCGGCGTCCGGGCAAGGCTCTTCCATGTTCACCGGCTCGTTGCTCAGGCATACGCTCCGGAGCGCTGAACAGCCGCGCAGCGGCTCCAGCAGCGTGCGGAGGTAGCCGCGCAGGAACTCCTGGCCGGCCGCGGCGTGCGCACAGTACTGAACAAAGCCTTCGCGGTGCCGCCGAAGCTCCGGATGGAGCGCGAGGAACCAGTCCGGCATGTAGTGCGGGCTGACCAGGAGGTCCACGCCCACGCCCGCCCGTGCGGCGCGCTCCAGCAGCCGGCGTGTCTCCGCGATCACCTCCCTGTTGACGCCGCCGGGGCGCGGGAAGAGCGCTGCCGGCCCCACCTCTACCTGCACCAGGTTCGCTCCCAGGCCGGGAAAGCGCTCGATGTCCGCCCGCACCTGTCCGAAGTGACCGTAGCCGACCCAGAATTCAGGCTGGTGCCGGGCCGTCCGGCGCGGAGGCGCTCCGCCCTGTCGCTTTCCACGCGCAAGCGCCCGGTCCAGCCGGCCCCCGATCGCCTCGAGCTGCTCCAGCTCCCGGGTCGCGCGCTCCAGGTCGGCGTGCGTGAGGTCATCGCGCACCAGGGGCACGAACCGCTCGCACACCGCCCGCGAGACACCGAGGTGCGCGGCGCCTGCACCGCCCGCGCAAGCCGGGGCGAGCTGTCGCCGCCAGCCGGCGATCCGGGCGGCAAACCGGTTCAGGCGCGCGGTCAGCACGGCGACGGAAACGAGGCGCAGGCCGAGCGTCCCCTGGGCGAGCGCTCGGCCCTGCTCCTCGATCCGCAGGTGGAGCATCCGGAGCCCGTATACGGCCCGGAGCGGTGCCGTGAGCGTCAGGTGGGCGGCGCCCGCCGGAAGTGGGACCTGCTGCCGGAGGGGTGCCGTGCCCCAGCCGGAGTCGGTCACCACTTCGGCATCCGGAAGCGCTCGTGG
>CAYQDT010000928.1:0-2147 GCA_964416225.1 uncultured bacterium | reverse complement strand
GTATCCGGGCAGACGGTTACGATCACTTCGCCGGGCTCGGCGACGCGGGCGACCTCCATGGGGTGCGGACCGACGAGGATCCGAATTCGGCTCTCAGGCATATCTCATTGTAGCCGCCCGGGAGGGTCCCACTCAGGAATCGCCGCTCCCCCCCCTTGCGCGCCCCGGTCATTCCGGTTAACATCAGGTTAAGACCAGGTAAAGTCGATACCAACAACGGGTTAAAGGAATGGGAACCTGCGCAGGTCCCCGCGGTTCTGGTGATGGGTGCTGTTCCCGTCGCCCCGGCCATAAATGGCTCCGCCCGGGGCCGGCAAGCCGCCCGGGTTCGAGTCCTGGTCCGTTCTTAACCTCACTGGTCGTTGAAGGTAGGTCTTCGATGCGTCCGCTGCTCTGGCTCTCGCCGCTGATGCTCTCCGGGTCGCTCCTCGCGGGAGTGGCCACCCCCGCCGTGAATCCGGCCGTCGCCCCGTCTCCGGAGCCGTCGCCGGCACGCCCGCTCGCGCCGGCCCCGCCCGCCGATCCTGAGCTGGAGCGGGCGTACCAGAACGCGCGCCGCTACCGCCAGGAGCAGCAGCATGTCCACTTCAGTGTCTTCTCCGGCGGCTTCGGTCGCAGCCGGAGGGTCGCGCTCACGTTCGATGACGGTCCGGACCCGGTGACCACCCCGAAGATCCTGGACGTGCTCCGGGCGGAGCACGCGCCCGCCACCTTTTTCGTCATCGGAATGAAGGCGGAGAAGTACCCCGAGATCATCCGCCGGGAGGCGGCCGAGGGACATGACCTGGGTAACCACACGTATCACCATCTCGAACTGACGGAGATGGGGGCGGACGGCGTGCGGTTCGAGATCGAGCGGACGAACCAGGCCCTCGAGAAGATCGTGGGCGGCCCAACCCGTTGGTTCCGGGCGCCGGGCTGCCATTACACCACGGAGGCCCTCCAGGCGATCGCCAGCGAGAAGATGGTCCGAATCGACAGCACCGACAATCCCGGCGATTGGGCGCACCCCACCCCGGCCCAGATCGTCCAGCGCTCCCTGCGCTCCCTCGGCCGTGGCGACGTGATCCTCTGCCACGACCGGATCGCGGAGACGGTCCAGGCGCTGCCGCGGCTGATCCATGAGATCCGCGCTCGGGGCTACGAGATCGTCCCGCTGGCCGACCTGGCACTGGAGGCCCAGGCGACGCCGGGCTTCCACCCCGCCTTCTGCCAGCGGGCGGACGGCGTGCGCATTGACCGCGTCATCCACGGGCCCGCGGCGGCGCTCCACAACGCCGCGTTCGGGAAGAAGGATCCGGCGCCTTCCGCCGCACCGGTCCTGTAAGGGGCCGCCGGCGGGGCCGGATAGGAACAGCGCGGGGTCTCTCGCCGGAGCCCTGCGCTATATTACATGCGCCGCGGTGTGCGGCCGGCGGCCCCGGCGCACGAAACGGGCTCAGGCCGCACCCGGGGACGGCTGCCGATCCGGTGTGAAGGACCCGGGAGAGCCGCCCGGATCCCGGCGCTCCGCGGGCGTCTCCCCGGCGCTCAGCCGGCCCGCTTCTGAAGCTGGTACAGGACGGTGAGTGCCTCGATGGGCGTCATCGTCGTCAGGTCGAGCCGCTTCAGCTCCTCGACCACCGGGTTCGGCGCGGTGTCGAACAGATCCAGCTGCAGCGTGCGCCGGCTCTCGCTCACCTGGGCTTCCCGCGCCGGAAGACCGCCGTTCACCCCCTGGCTGGCCGCTTCCAGGTCCGCGAGCACCTCGCGGGCCCGCCGGATCACCTCGTCCGGCAGGCCCGCCAGGCGGGCCACCTGCACGCCGTAGCTCCGGTCCGTTCCGCCCGGCACGATCTTCCGGAGCCAGACGATGTGGTGGCCATCCTCCTTCACCGCGGCCCGGTAGTTCTTCACGCCGGGCAGCCGGTCCGCCAGGTCGTTCAGGTGGTGGTAGTGCGTGGCAAAAAGCGTTTTGGCTCCCACCTGCTGGAGGTACTCCGCCACGGCCCACGCGATGGAGAGACCGTCATACGTGCTGGTCCCGCGGCCGATCTCGTCCAGGACCACCAGGCTGCGCTCCGTCACGTTGTTCAGGATGTTGGCCGTCTCGCTCATCTCCACCATGAAGGTGGACTGGCCGCTGGCCAGGTCATCGTGCGCGCCCA
>CAYQDT010000927.1:0-2150 GCA_964416225.1 uncultured bacterium | reverse complement strand
GGCCTACCGCTTCTCCGCCGCCGCCGGCAGGGGCCGGCGGCACTCCCGCATCAGTCGCCGCAGCTCCGGCGAGGCATCCCCGCCCGCCTGCGCGGAATGGAGGTTGTTCAGCGCGCGCGGGTAGTTGGCGTCTTCCATGTAGACCCGTGCCAGCCGGAGCTGCACGCCGGTTCGTTCCCGCCGCTGGGCCGGGGTCTGGGCTGGGAGGTTGAGGAGCCGGTTTTCGAGCTGGGTGATCGTGCGCTTGATCCGGGCGGTGCGCTCGAAGCGGGCGAGGGCGGCCTTCCCCTCCGCTTCTTTACCCGTTCGGAGGTAGCACTGCCCGAGGTAGAGCCAGGTCTTCTGTTCCTGCTCCCCCAGGTCGATCGCCCGCTGGAACTCCGGGATGGCCCGCTCCGGCTCATTCCGGTGCTGGTAGAGGATCCCCAGCGCGAGGTAGACGCCCGGCTCGTCTTTCACGTGCGCCACCACGCCTTTCAGCTCACTCTCCGCGCGGGAAAACGCTTCCGGAGTATTGGCCTGCTCCGCGAGCGCCCGTCCGAGCAGGTAGTGCGTCTCGTAATCCTCCGGCGCGGCGGCGATGATCCGACGGTACGTCGACTCCGCTTCGGCGAACCGGCCGTAGAAGAGATACGTGTAGCCGATCTCCTTCAGAAAGCGGGTGTCGCGCGGATACTCCCGGATCAACTGCTGGAGCAGCTCCTGCTTCCGGTCTTCCTGGTACACCTCGCCGTAGCACTTCGCCAGCTGGAAGCGCGCCTCCACGTCGCGGGGGTTCTGGGCGATCGCCGCCTTGAGCTCCTCGATGGCGGGAGGCCAGACCTGGTGCCTCGCGTAGAGAGAGCCCAGCGCGTAGTGCGCGAACTGGAGCTTTGGATCGATGGCCAGAGCCTGCTTGAACGCCCGCTCCGCGTCCGGGAACTGCCCCGCGCGCCCCAGCACCACGCCCAGCGCGGCATAGGCGGGGGCCGAATTCGGGTTGAGGGCGATGGAGCGGGAGAGGGAGTAGGTGGCGTCCCGGTCCCGGCCCTCGAAGCTCTGGCGCAGTCCGAGCCAGTAAAACACGGCGGGGTCCCAGTCCCGGCTGCGGGCAAGCTCCATCAGTCGCAGCGTGGGCATGTCGCGCAGGCTGGCCTGGAACGACGCCGCCGCCCACCGGGACCACCAGAAGGCGAGGAGCACGGCCGTGAGCACGCAGGCGCTCACCACTCCGAGCCACACCGCAAATCGACGCAGGATCATGGGGTTTCCTCGGTCTGCCCGGCAGCGTACGTGCCGTCTTCGTGTACCGTGAGAAACTGGCCCGCCGCCACGTGCGCCAGGCGCGTCTTCTTCCCGCCTGGCCAGCGGATCTCGATGGAGCGGGCCTCCGCGGCCGCGCCGAGCCCCACGTGGACCCGCACGTCGCTTGCGGAGAGAAAGCTGCCGGTGGTGGAGACCACCTGGGTCCAGTGCCGCTCCCCGGCCGTCACGCGCAGCTGCGCGCCGATACCGTCCCGGTTGCCGTGGTCACCCCGGAGGCGCAGGCACAGCCAGTGGGCCGCCGGACCCGGGGGGCTCTCGTTGTGGAGCAGAAGAGGGTGTCCCTCGAGGTCCGAGATCAGCACGTCCAGCCGGCCGTCATTGTCGTAGTCGCCGATCGCCAGGCCGCGGCCGACGATGGGTCGGAGCAGGTCGGGACCGCCCGCCGGAGTGGTCTCGGCGAACCGGCCGCCGCCCTCGTTGTGGAAAAGCTGGGTCGGCTGGCGATACGCCGTCGTGCGATCGGTGGTGGCCACGGTGTCGACCGCGTGGCCGTTCGCCACGATCAGGTCCGGGAGGCCGTCGTTGTCGTAGTCCAGGAATTTCACCCCAAACCCGACGTTGTTCAGCGTCGGGTTGGCGATGCCGGCGGCGTAGCTCACGTCGGAGAAGAGCCCCGGCGCGGACTGCACATAGAGGCTCTTGGGCTGGTGCTGGTAGGTGGTCACGATCATCGCGAGCCGTCCGTCGAGGCTGACGTCTCCCCAGTCGACGCCCATCCCGGCGTGCGCGTCCCCGCCGGCGTCGTACCCGGTCCCGCTCGAGGTGCCGACGTTTCGGAAAAACCCGTGCCCCTCGTTGTGGTAGAGATCGCCGGGAAGCTGGTCGTTCGCCACCGCGAGGTCGAT
>CAYQDT010000926.1:0-2154 GCA_964416225.1 uncultured bacterium | reverse complement strand
CACGCGCTGGAGAAGCTCAAGGAGCTGGAGCGCCTCGTGCTGGAGAACTTCTTCTTCGGGGAGTTCAACCAGAGCGAGATTGCGCGGAAGCTGGGCATCTCCTGCAACTACACCGGCTACCTCCTGCGGAACGGTCTGAAGCACATGCGGGAGCGGCTTCCGCACGAGTCGGACAAGGAGCGGGCGGCCGCCCGGCCGGGCGAGGAGAGCGTGGTGGACCGGGCGACCGGCGTCTACACCCGCGCTTACTTTGAAAAGCGGCTGGCCGAGGAGATCCGGCGCGCCCAGTTCTTCTCCCACTCCGTTGCCGTGTGCTGCATCCGGCTGCCGGAAGACAGCTCCGCCCACGCGCTGGAAGCGGCCGCCAGCGCGCTGCGGAGCGAGACCCGGCGCGCGGACGTGGTGGCGCGAACGGGGAAGCGGGAGTTCTCGGTGATCTTCCCCAACACGAGCCATGTGGTCGCCCGGGTGGCGGCGCGGCTGGGCGAAGAGGTGCACCAGGCCTGCGGCCTTCCGGTGCATGTCTCCTCTTCCAGCTATCCGGACAGCGGCCGCACCCCGACGGAGCTCTACGAAGCCGCGGCGAAGGGTCCGCACCAGATCGGCGCCTCGTCCCCGTCCCCACCCACGATGCCGACGCGCGCCTTCTGCGGCTGAGCCGGGAAGGGGCTCCCGGCCGCCGGGCCGCCGTTCACCGCGGAGCCTCCGTGGGTGGGGGAAGTGCTCCCGCCGCGGCTCAGGCGTGCTCCCGGTACGCCCGGATCTCCGCGAGCGCCTTCTGCCCGATCTCGTCCAGCGCGGCGTGCCAGCGGTCCTGGAACGGTCGCAGCACGCGCACCAGCGTATCGAGCACCGCCACGTTCCGGTACCACTTGTGGTTTGCGGGGATGACGTACCACGGCGCGTGCCGGGTGGCGCACCGGTTCAGTGCGTCCTCGTAGGCGCTCGTGTACTTGTCCCAGAGCTCCCGCTCCTTCCAGTCCCCCACGGAGAGCTTCCAGGCCTTGTCCTGCTCCTTCTCCCGGTCCAGGAGCCGCTCTTCCTGCTCCTTCTTGTCGATGTGCAGGTAGAACTTCACCACCACCGTCCCCTCATCATGGAGCAGCTCCTCGAAGTGGTTGATCTGGGCGTAGCGGCGCTCCCAGACCTCTTCCGGAACCAGCCGGTGCACGCGCGGCACGAGCACGTCCTCGTACTGGGAGCGGTTGAAAATGGAGACGCCGCCTTTGGGAGGCGTATTCCGGTGGATGCGCCAGAGAAAGTCGTGGGCCCGCTCCGTCTCGTTCGGAACCTTGAACGGGACCACGCGGGTGCTCTGAACGTGCATGTGGGTGAGCAGCTCCCGGATGGTGCCGTCTTTGCCGCTCGTATCCCGGCCCTGAAGGAGGATGAGCAGCGCGTTCTGGCCCGCGAAGTAGAGCAGGTCGCCCAGCTCCGCGAGCTCGCCGCCCAGCTCCTGGCAGCGCTTCAACCCCTCGTCCTTCTTCAGGCCGCCCGTGTCGTTCGGGTCGAGTTCATTCAGCCGGATCTCCCGGGATCCGTCCAGACGATAGCCGTACGCCATGCGGGCTCCTCTCCCATCTGCACCTGGATGCCGCCCAACCGGCCGGCGGCTGCTGAGCTGTTAGCAGGGCGAGGAGGCCCGTCCTCCACCGCCTCCCACTACCCGGCACGTCCCGGCACGCGCCGGAAGGGCCCGTTCACTGCCCGCCGACCGGTTTTCGTGCCAAAGTTGCTTCGGGTGCCGGCCCGCGCTCGCGCGTCCGCGCCGCCCGCTTCGGTGGCCGGCTCGAACGTATACCCGACCGCACGGGTAGCTCAATCGCGCTATGCCTCCGTCTCGCCACGCCTCCGTCTCGCCACGCCTCCATGCCGGAACACCCGAACCCATGCCCATGCAATTTGCGCTGACTTACCACCTCGAGGGACCGCGCGAGCGCCCGTCCCGGGAGATCTATGACGAGGTGTCGGAGCAGGTGCTGCTCGCGGACGAGCTCGGCTTTCACTACGCCTGGTTCGCGGAGCATCACGCGCACATCCACCTGGGTCACCTCCCTAATCCGCTTCTCCTGGCGCTCCACCTGGCGGGGCGCACCCGGCGGATCCACCTCGGCTCCGCGGTGATCTGTCTGAACATATGCATCGGCTGAAACT
>CAYQDT010000925.1:0-2155 GCA_964416225.1 uncultured bacterium | reverse complement strand
GGACCTCGGTGGACTGCCCGCTGATGGAGCTGGCGCCGGACGCGCCCCAGGCCGTGCGAGCCGCGCAGTACCAGTACGTGGTCCGGGCGCTCGACGCGCGCGGAGCGGAGCTGACCCGCAGCGCGTGGCCGCTCGGCCGCTTCCATCTCTCCCCCCGGGCGGTGGCGGCGCTCCTGGAGCTGCACCCGCCGGCGCGCCGGTCGCCGGGACGGCGGGGTTTGTTCCGCGGCCCCGGGTGGCGACTCCGGAAGCCCCGGTTCGGAGGTGCGCAGCGATGACGACGCGGGAGCGCTGGCTCGTTTTCGGCCTCTGCCTGCTCGGCCTGCTGACCCTGGCGCTGGGCCTCTGGCAGCAGGTACGGTATACGGACGCGGAGAGCGCCATCCGCGCGTACACCCAGCTCGAGGAGCGGGTGGAGCGCTCGGATCGCAGCCGGAAATCCGCCGGGGAAGCGGGCCGCGGCACGCCGGACGGCGCGGCGAAACCGTCGGCGCAAAACTCGACGCAAAACTCGACGGAAGACCCGGCGGAAAACTCCGGGGACAGCTTCGAAGAAGACGCGGCGGACGTGCTCGCGCGGCAGGCACGGCCGGAGCTGCGCCGGGGCCTCTCCCGGGGCGAGTTCAGCCTGGTGCTGCAGCGCATCTCCGCGCTCCGGGAGGAGAGTGCCGGGGGTGCGGACGGCGTAACGGGGAAGGGCGTCGGCGTGGATGAGCTCTGGCCGCCCCGGTCCAGGCAGCGCGCGCACGCGCGGGACGTGCTCCGGTTGCTGACGAAGAAGCGGGCCGAGGGGTATGACCTGACCCCGGCACAGGAGTCGCTGGTCCGGGTGGCGGATGCCGCGCGCGCCGGGAGAAAGCAGCAGGCGCTCGCCCTGTTCACGGAGGTCGAGGCCCGGGTGCGGGACGCGGCGCTCCGACCCGGCTTCCGGCTCGCCGAGCCGGATCACCCGGCGCCCGGCGGCGGCTCCGCGCCCGCGGCGGCATCGGCGCCCGGCGCGCCCCCCGCCGTTACCGACCAGCAGATCCAGCAGCTTGCCCAATTCCTGAACGGGGTGCTGCCGCAGATGCTCGGCCGGCCGGAGATCCGGCCGGAGCAGCGGCGCCTCCTGGAGCGGTTCCGGAGCGTGGGAAATGAAACGATCGCGGCGTACCGGCAGGGGAAAGACATCCGGCCGGCGGCCGCCCTGCTGCGTCAGCTGTGGTCCGGGCCGGGCAACCGTGATCCGCGTACGCTGGAGCGGCAGCTCGACCGCGTGCAGCTGCTGGTCCGACAGGCCCATCCGCTGCCCGGGGGCGCTGCTCCGGCGGTCCCGACCGCCCTTCCGGCCGTGCCTCCCGGGCGCGCCGCCCCGGGGACGCCGCCCGCGCTGCCGCCGGTGGGCGGCGCGCCCGGCATGGGACCGCCCGGCCTCTCGCCGGAGCTGCTTATGCATGTACTGGACACGATCCGCGGCATGCCGGAGGCCCAGTATCAGAAGCAGAAGCCGCGCATGGCCGCGATGCTCGGCCGCGTGCTGGCCGCGCACCCGCCCTCCGCGGCGGGTGGAGAGCAGTCGGCCCTGCCGGGCACGGGCGTGGGAGACCCGGATGGAGTGCGGCTGGAGCTCGGCGCGCTGGGACAGATCACCGGGGTCCGCGCCCACGGCCGCGAGCTGGAGGGAGGCTCCGTCCCGGGCGGGCTGGCCCTGAAGATCGGCGAGGAGGCGGAGCGCCCGGTCCAGGCGCCGCTGAAAGCCGCCGGAAACACCCTCGTCCAGCGGACGGCCGGTCCGGAGGGCAGCATCATCGCGACCTACGCCCCGGACGGGACGGGCGTTGCCGTGAGCCTGCGGGCCCGTCGCGACGCGGAGGGGAAGCCGGCGGAGCTGCTGCTCCGCGTGCCGCTGCGGGCCGCCGGCTGGCGGTGGCAGACCGGCGGCGAACCGCAGGTGATGGCAGTGGATGGAAGCTACACGGCAAGCCCCCGCGCCGGCATGCCGCTGGAGCCGATCCGCCTCACCGGGGCCGGCGCCGGGCTGAAGCTATCCGCGCCGACCGCGGCCTCCGTCTCCTGGGACGGGGCGGCCAACGAGTTGCTGGTGCGCCTGCCGCTGGCCGGAGGAAAGGGCGTTACGGAGCACCTCATCCGCCTCACCGGGACCGGTGACCACCAC
>CAYQDT010000924.1:0-2155 GCA_964416225.1 uncultured bacterium | reverse complement strand
CTTCCATGGCTCGCCCAACCCATTCCTCGGCCGGGGAATGAAGGTCGGGAAAGAAGAGCTGTGCGGCCTGCTGGCGGCCGTCCGGTGGACCCTGGCGCAGGACGAGGAGCAGCAGGCGGCCACTTACCAAGCGGCCGTCGCGGCGGTGGTCGCCGCTTTCGCGGAGCACCCCGCCGTCCGCGCGCGCCGCGCGTGGCCCTGCGAGGCCGGGCAGGCGATCCCACGGGCGGAGCTCGTTCTGAATGAGGCGCGCCTCGGCCGCAGCCGCGACCAGGTGCTGGCGGCGCTCCGGGAGGGCGATCCCCCGGTGGAGGTGGCCGGTGGGCCCGGACCGACCCTGCTCGTCAACCCGCAGACGCTGGAGCCGAAGGAGCTTCCGCTCCTCATCCGCCGCCTGCACGAGGTGCTGGAGTAACGCCCGGGCCGGCCTCCGGCGCGCGGAAGGCCCGGCTCCGTCTACCGGCTGGGAAGCTCCGACGAGCGGAACACTCGTACGTCCCCCTCCAGTTCCGGCGCGAGAAAGCGCGCGCAGTAGCGATGGATCACGGTCCGATAACAATGGACCAGATCGTCCTGCCACGGGTCTTCCGTACCGGCTTCCGTCCAGGCCAGGCCGAGATCGAGAAAGGCCAGGCCTTCCGCCGTATTGCCGGCGGCCGCGGCCTTCACCGCATCCCGGACAACCCCGATGAAGCGCTGGTGCTCATCCAAGCGGGAGGCGCCGAACCGTGGTCGTAAGCTCGCCGATCGCCAGGACGTCCGCAGTTCCGCCGCTTTGGCCCATAGCAATCGCGACTGACGGTAGTCCTCGAACACGGCTCGCTCAGACATGCACTACAGTCCCCACGGGTGAATAATGGCGTGCAAAGCGTATCACGCGATACCCGTAAGAGGATGGAGGATGGCCATCAGGGGTCCGGGCCACGCCGGCCGGTTACCAGTGCTCTAGTAGTCCGTCAACACTGGTTTGGCAGTTTGAGAGCCGCCGTTCCGGGCACGGAGTAGGCCAAGACTACAGGTCAAATCAGCCATGACGGACCAGTAGTTGCATCTCGAGATTTGCTGCTTGCTTGCCAGGCACGGAACTATTCCTGTTTTGGATCAGAAAGGAAACGCCTATGGCTAGCAAGCACCCGTCAAAATGCAACCTCCAACGGTAGTACTTGCAGGGGAGCCGGAAGGAGCCGGCGCCCGCGGCACACGGGGACGCTCCACCAGGCCGCACCTTCTTCGACCGGCCTTCCGCGTTAGGCGCATCTCGCCCGGCTCCTGCGCACCGCATGAGCCGTCACCTCTGGATTCCCGATCTCTGGGGCGGGGAAACAGTGATGCGCGCGATGGGGCTGAAGGTTCCGGAGGAGACTTGGCGGCAATCCGCCCGCACCCGCACGGCGCCCGACCGGGCCCGGAAGAGACCGGGCGCGCAGCCGGCGCCGCGAGCCTCGGCCCCCGCTTCACCGGTGATCCGGCGGCTCCAGCGGCGGCCGGCGTTCTCCGGTGGCCGCCTCGGGCGAGCCGGCGGACGATGTCTGCCGGGTCTCCGTGCCGGGTGCTGCGGCCGCCTCCCGGAGGAACTGCAGCGCCTTCCGCTCCAGCCGGGAGACGTGCATCTGCGAGATCCCCAGCTCCGCCGCGACCTCCGTCTGAGACAGCTCCCGAAAGAACCGGCTCTCGATCACCTGCCGGTGGCGTGTCTCCAGCTTCGCCAGCATGCTCCGAACCGCGTCCTCCTCCGCCAGAAGCGCGAACGCCGGCTCCTCGCCGCCGATCCAATCCAGGTAGCGATCATTCCCGGTGTCGGTGTCACCCGGGGCATCGAGCGAGTGAGTGAAGTATGCTGCGTCCGCCCCCATCGCTTCCAGGACCTCTTCTTCCGCCACGCTCGCCGCTCGCGCCATCTCCGCGATGGTGGGAGGGCGGCCGAGGCGCTGCTCCACCACGTTCCGCAGCCGGCGGAGCCGCGTCGAGAGCTCCCGCACCCGTCGCGGCACCTTGACTCCCCAGCTCTGATCCCGCAGGCAGTGCTTGATCATGCCGACGATGGTGGGCACGGCGAAGGTGATGAAGCTGGTTCCGGAGTCCGGATCATACCGCTCCACCGCCGCGATCAGGCCGAGGTACCCCACCTGGATCAGATCCTCGGCGCTGACGGAGC
>CAYQDT010000923.1:0-2164 GCA_964416225.1 uncultured bacterium | reverse complement strand
CCACCTGCTCCGCCAGCGCCCCCGCGACCTCCGCCGCGACCTCCTCCGGGTCGCGCTCTCCGACCCCCTCCAGGTACGTGAGGAGGTTCCGCTCGCCCCGCCCGATCCAGGCGGCCAGCGCGCCGTCCACCAGCACCACGAGGGCGCCCGCGGAGCGCGCGGCCTTCCGTCCCTCGGCGCGCTCCGGCCAGGGCAGGGCGGCGCCGTACGGGTTGGCGGGGTCCGTGGCGGCGAGGAGCACCGTCTTCGGGTCCCGCTCCGGCTCGCGGAGGGAGCGCAGGCGATCCACCGCGCCCGGCGCCGCGAACTGGGTGGCGCCGCGGCCCGCGACGAAGTAGCCCCGCCGGATGTGGCCCGCCTCTTCCATCCCGCGCAGCACCGGATAGAGCGTGGAGAAGCCGCCCTCGATCCCTTCCGCCTGCACGGCCTCCCGGGTCAGCACGCCGTACCGGTCCAGCATCTGCCGGGCGCGGGCGGCCAGCCGCTCCGTGGGAGTCGGCTGCGCGAAGAGGAAGCTGCTCACCAGTGACCACCGGCCCGACCCTTCCGGCGGGACCAGCGGCCGGTTCCGGAGACCGAAGGGGCGGTACCCCGTGAGGGCCCGGCGGGAGGAGCCGGCCCGGCGGCGGGGATTGATGAACGCGCGCAGCGGCTGAAGCGTGTCGTTGGTCACCTCGCCGGCCCAGACGAGGTCCCAGAGCGCGTCCAGCACCTCGGACTGGAGCGCGCCCCCGCAGGCCTGAACGAGCTGCGGGAAGAAGAGGGCCCCGCGCGCGGCGAGGGCCTCGCGGATCTTGCCATGGAGCGGGCCGCCCGGCGCCTCTTTGCGGGGCGGGAGGAGCAGCGCCGCATGCTCCGCGAGGTAGAGGCTCACCCGCCCGTCATGCTCGCCGAGCGGTTCCTGTCCGACCCAGAGGACCGCGCCCGAGGCGGTGAGGCTGTCGAGGTGGTGCGGATCGAACTCGGCGAGGCGCGCGGGGAGCACGCGATATTCCAGGTCGGTGGCGGGGACCGCCGTCCCCTGGAGCTGCTCGATCACCTCCAGCAGCGCCTCGGCTCCCCGCTTCCGCCCGCCGATGCCCTGCCAGTGGAGGTAGAGGCGGCCGAGCGCCGCGCCCTCCACCGGCTCCACTTCCCTGCGCAGCCGCGCCAGGGAGCGCTGGCGGAGCGTCCGGAGCACGCCGGAGTCACACCACTCCTTTCCCGCGCCGCCGGGCCGAAACTCGCCCTGGACCACGCGTCCGGAGCGCTCCATCCCCTCCAGCGCCTGGAGGACGGGCGCCGCGCCGATGCCGAGCCGCCGGGCCAGATCCGCCGCGTGAAAGGGGCCGTGGGTGCGGGCGTAGCGGGCCACCAGGTCCCCGAGGGGGTCCCGCACGAACTCCAGGAACGCCTGCGGCAGGCCCGGGGGCGGGGGGATGCCCAGGGCGTCCCGGAACCGCCCGGCGTCTTCCGCGGCGATGTACCGCTGCTCGCCGCCGATGGTCAGCCGCACGACGCGCCGGTCCCGTTCCAGGCGGGCCAGCCAGGCCTCCGCCGCGACGACGCCCCGCTCCGCGTCCGGGAGGCCCTCCCGCGCCGCGGGAGCGTCCTCGCAGCGGGCCAGCACCTCGTCGTGCGTGAGGTCGCCCAGGCGGATCAGGAGATCGTGCAGGCCGTCCGCGGTCCGGACCCGGCGCTCCGGCGTCAGGTGCTGGAGCTGCAGCTCCAGCAGCTCCATGGCGTCCGCGTCCAGCAGCTCCCGCAGCTCCACTTCGCCGAGGAGCTCCCGGAGCTGCCCCGGGTCGACGGAGAGCACCTGCGCCCGGCGCTCCGCCAGGGGAGAGTCCCCCTCGTAGATGAAGTTCGCGACGTAGTTGAACAGGAGCGAGGCGGCGAACGGGGACGGCGTGCGGGTGGTGACCGGGACCACCCGGATGCTGCGCCGGCGCACCTCCCGGAGGAGCTCGACGAGGGCGGGCATGTCGAAGACATCCCGGAGGCACTCCCGGTAAGTCTCCAGGATCATCGGGAAGGAGCCGTAGCCGGCGGCGGCCTGGAGCAGCTCCTGCGCCTTCTTCCGCTGCTGCCAGAGCGGGGCGCGCTGCCCCGGGCGCTTCTTGGGCAGGAGCAGCGCCCGGCCCGCCGCCTCCCGGAACTTGGAGGCGAAGAGCGCGTTGGCGGG
>CAYQDT010000922.1:0-2167 GCA_964416225.1 uncultured bacterium | reverse complement strand
GGCCGCCCCGGATTCCGCTACCTTCTACCGGCAGCTCCGGAGGGATCTCCTGGAGGTGGAGCGTGCCGAGCTGGTGCGCCTCCGGGATGAAGGCACCATCAGTGATACCGTGATGGACGAGATCGAGGAGGAGCTGGACCACGAGGCGGTGCGCCTGGACGGCCGGACCGGCTGACCCGCGCACCCGGGACCCATGCACCGGGCCCAAGCCCGCGAGCGCCGTCAGAGGCGGCTCAGGCGGCCTCCGTCCACGCGCAGAGCGGCACCCTGGATGAACTTCGCGTCCGGAGCGGCAAGGTCCGCGATGGCCGCGGCGATATCCTCCGGCTTTCCGACATCGGCGGTGTTGATCGTCTCCAGTCCGGACTTGATGTTCGGGTTGTCCCAGAGCATCGGCGTATCCACGGCGCCCGGGAGAATGACGTTCGCGCGGATGCCCTTGGCTTTGCCCTCGATGGCGGCGGAGTTGGTGAGTGACACGAGCGCGGCCTTCGCTGCCGCATACGAGGCGACGAGCGGGGTGGTCTCCACGGCATGGATGCTGGACACGTTGACGATCGCCCCACCGTTCTTCATCTTCAGGAAGGCCTGCCGGGTAAAGAAGAACGCGCCCATCAGGTCGACCTGGAGGATCTTCATCCAGTCCGCCTCCGTGTGCTGCTCCAGCGGCTTGAAGACCATCAGCCCCGCGTTGTTGACCACCACGTCCAGCCGCCCCCAGCGCTGGAGCGCGCCGTCAACAGCCCCCTCCACCTGCTCCGCTTGGGAGACGTCGCACGGAGCGCCCCAGGCGTCCGGTGCTCCGGCGGCCTTGACCTGTTCCGCGGCCGCCGCGGCCGCGTCCGCCTTCAGGTCCGCCACCACCACGCGGGCACCCTCCGACCCCAGACGCTTCGCGGCAGCGAGGCCGATCCCGCTGGCTGCTCCCGTAACAATCGCCACGCAGTCTGAAAAACGCATCCGCACCGCCCTCCGGTTCGACACGTCCGCCGATTTGACACTTCTCACTGGATGTGGATGATCCCGAGCCGCTGCGCCTCTGCCTCCTCCCGGCGGGCGCGGGCCCGGGTGCAGCGCCGCTGCGCCCAGTCCTCGGCATATTCACTCGGAAGGACAACCGGCAGGTCGAGGCAGACGCTCTCGGTCGGGAGCACCTGGCTCCAGTCCCGGATCAACTGCTGGGAGGCACGACCGACCCGGCGGATGTTCCGGTCGAGATCGAAGAGGCCGAGCGGATTGACGTGCCCGTTCTCCTCGCGAAGCGCCGTGTCCCAATCCACCTGATCGGTGAGGGAATACCACGTGAAGCCGACGATGGGAACGCCGTTGTTCCGGATCCGGAGCACGTTCGCCCACTCTTTCCAGAGCCAGTACTCGGCCTCGTCTCCGTTCGGGCCCTCGTTGAGATTGGTCTCGGTATGCATCACGGGAAGCTTGTACCGATCGTAATACTGCATGGTGATCTCGTCGTACCCGAAGACCTCGCCGGAGGGGCGGGTGGAGCCGTCCGGTGAGACGCGGTGCTCATTGGTGACGTAGTAGTCGTTGCCCATGATGCAGTGGTGCTTGAGCCGGGTCTCCATAAAGAAGTGGTACTCGTCCCGGGTCATGCCATTGTCCATCAGGTATTCGTACATCTCCGACTCGACGCGTCGGCCATAGTTGAGGTCGAGGGAGAGGAAGCGGCGGGCGTTCATGATCTCCGCCGGGCCGATGGCGGCGGGGCTTTCGGCATGGAAGTACTCGGACGACTCACTCTGGACGAAGATGGCGTCCGGGCGGACGTCCAGAATGGTTCGCATGGCCAGCACGTTAGCCTTCACGATGTGCTTCAGCGCGGTGACAAAGCCGCGGTCGGTGGTCAACTGTTCGTTCCACCAGCCGTACAGCGCGGAGAAGACCGCGCAGATGAACATCTCGTTCACCGGAGTGTAGAGCTGCACCCACGGAAAGCGGCGGGCGAACGCCCGCGCGTACTCCGCGAACAATTCCGGAAACTCCGCATTCTGGAAGCTCCCGATCCAGTCGGGCACTCCAAAATGGCAGAGGTCTGTGATCGGCACCAGGTTCCGCCGGAACAGGTCCGTGTACGTGGCGTCCGCGAAAGACCAGTCATACCGGTCTTTGCCGAGCCAGGTGCGGTGGATGGGAGGCCCGTAGCGGAGGT
>CAYQDT010000921.1:456-2170 GCA_964416225.1 uncultured bacterium | reverse complement strand
ACGTCTGGCTGGCGGTTGCCTTCCTGCTCCTGTGGGTGAACTTCTCCTACGTGCGGCAAAACCTGCGCGGGCTGGACTGGCAGATTTATTCCCTCTACCTGCTGGGAGTGGCGGGAGTCGCCGCGCGCTACCTGACGGGGATCCGGCATGGGCGGGAGCCGTGGCACCGGGTCCTGTTCGACGGCCTCTCTATCCTGCTCATCTCGCTCGGAGTGAATCTGACGGGCGGCATCCGCAGCGACCTCTGGCTCGTTTACTTCATCTTCGTGATCGCCGAGACGCTGGCGGCGAGCGCGCGCGGCCTGCTGATCACGGACAGCCTGGCGGTGGTGAGCTACGTGGTGGCCACCTGGCCCACCCAGACCTCCGCCATGCAGGAGTACCTGGAGCGCCTCATCACGCACGTCTTCTTCCTGGTGCTGGTGGCGTCCATCGCCCGGACGGTGGCCTGGGACGAGCGGCGGCGCCAGGAGGACCTCGCGGCCCTACGGGAGGCGCTCTCCGTGAGCGAGGAGCGGCGCCGCCTGGCGCGCGATCTCCACGACGGTGTGGGGCACGTGCTCACGCGCGTGATCCTGCAGCTGGAAGTAGCTCGCCGCCAGCACGCCGATGAGCCCACCGCTGCCGAGGCGATGACCACCGCCGCGGCGGACCTGCGCGGCGCGATGGAGGAGATGCGCCAGATCGTGGCGACGCTCCGGACAGATACGGCCGCCTTTGATGTCCAGCGGACGGTCCGGGCGCTCGCCGCCAACCTGACGGAGCACGGGCAGCTCGAGGTGGAGCTGCATCTTCCCGAGGGACCGCTCCCCCTCTCCGTCCACCGGCAATACCACCTTACCCGGCTGCTCCAGGAAGCGCTCACCAACTGCCTGCGGCATGCGGAGGCGACCCGCGCCTCCGTGACGGTGCACGTGAACGTGAGCCCCGTCGGCGCGCCGCTCGTCGTGGCGGAGGTGATGGACAACGGCCGGGGTTTCGACGTGGCCGCCGCGCGCCGGGGCAGCAGCCATGGACTGCGGGGGATGGTCGAGCGCCTGGAGCCGTATGGCGGCAAGGTGCACATCGAGTCCAGCCCCGGTAAGGGCACGCACATTACCGCGGAGCTGCCGGGGGACCTGGATTGACAGGCGCCCGGAAGGCCGGATTCTGGAGCTAGGCGATGGAGAAGATTCGAGTTCTGATCGCGGAAGACGAGGCCATGACCCGCGAGCTGCTGGCGCGGCTTATCGGGCTGGAGCCGGACATCGAGGTCGTGGACCAGGCGCCCAACGGAAAGGCGGCACTGATGCTCTGCCGCAAGTGGCTTCCGGACGTGCTCCTGACGGACATCCAGATGCCGGAGATGAACGGCATCGAGGCGGTGAAGGCGATCAAGTCGGAGATGCCGAGCATCCAGGCGGTCGTCCTCACCATCCACCACGACGACAGCAATGTCTTCGAGGCGATCAAGGCCGGCGCCCGCGGCTACGTGCTGAAGGAGAGCCCGCCGGAGCAGACGGTGGCGGCGATCCGCGCCGTCGCCCGCGGTGAGGCGCTGCTTCACCCCTCCATCGCCAGCCGCGTGATCGGCGAGTTCCACCGCCTGACCGCCCAGCACGACCAGGACATGAAGCTCTACGCCGAGCTGACGGACCGGGAGCGGGAGGTCCTGAAGCTCCTCTCGCAGGGCAAGAAGAACAAGGAGATCGCGGACGAGCTGTTCATTGCGGAG
>CAYQDT010000921.1:0-446 GCA_964416225.1 uncultured bacterium | reverse complement strand
CTGGAAGCTGGAGTGCAACGACCGCACCCAGGCCGCCCTCAGTGCTTCCCGGGTGAAGTTCTGATGCCCCGCCCGTGGCGCCCCGGTCGCGGCGGCGGGCTCCAGGCTGCCCTCCCAGCCCCTCGCCCGCCGGACGCGGCGGCTACACGCCGTAGATCTCGCCGAACTTCGCCTTGAGGTAGCGCAGGTACGGCTCCGCCGAGAGCGGCTGGCCCGTCGCCCGGCGCAGCAGCTCGTTCGGCAGGTAGGTCCGGCCGTGCCGGTGCACGTGCTCCCGCAGCCAGCCGAGCAGCGGCTGGAACTCTCCCCGCGCGAAGCACTCCGGGAGCTCCGGCACCGCTGCCCGCGCGGCCTCGAACAACTGGACGGACATCAGGTTGCCCAGGGAGTAGGTCGGGAAGTAGCCGAGAATGCCGATGGACCAGTGCACGTCCTGCAGGATCCCT
>CAYQDT010000920.1:0-2176 GCA_964416225.1 uncultured bacterium | reverse complement strand
AGCTCTCCCGCACTCTCTTCCCGCTTGGCGCCCTGGAGAAGGCGGAGGTCCGCCGGCGCGCCGCGGAAATGGAGCTGCCGACCGCCGGCAAGCCGGATAGCCAGGAGACCTGCTTCGTCCCCAACAACGACTATCCCGCATTGCTCCAGATCCTGGTTCCGGACACCTTCCGCTCCGGTGAGATCCGGGACACCGGCGGCCGGGTCCTCGGACAGCATGCCGGCACCGCCAACTACACCATCGGCCAGCGCAAGCGGCTCAATGTCGGGTCGCCGGTCCCCCTCTACGTCAGCAGCATCGACGCCGAAGCAAACGTGGTAACCGTGGCTCGAAAAGATGATCCGGCGCTCCTCCGGCGGCGAGTGCTGGGTACGGAGGCAAACCTGATCAGCCTGGATCCTGACTCCGCGGCACTTTCCGGGCCGGTGCCAGTCACCGCGAAGATACGGTATAATAGCGCCGATCAGCCAGCCATCCTCACGGTTGCCCGCTCGGCGGACGAGCTCGAGCTCCGCGTGGAGTTCGAGGACCCCGTGCGAGCCATAACCCCTGGGCAATCAATCGTTTGTTATCAGGGAGAGGAAGTGGTTGCTGGGGGCATTATTGCGGGTTAGATCCAGGCTGGAAGCGGGTAGCTTTCACTGTGCAGGGCGGGAGGTAGCTCCGTGAGCAACGAAGAGCGCGATAGCAGCGCAGGATTGGTCAGTCTGCTGGCGGGGATCGGGGTTGGAGTGATCCTCGGGGGTATGGCCGCGCTCCTCATGGCGCCACAGTCCGGGCAGTTGACGCGGGATCAGCTCCGCGGCTCTGCGGACGACGCGCTCGGGCGCCTGCGTGATTCCATGGATGACCTGCGCGTCCGGGTTGAGGAACTGGCGGGCACCGCGCGCGAGCAGATGGCCCGCCGGGGCACCCCGGGCGCGCTCCAGGGCGACGTAGCCGGCGCCACGGATGAGGCCGGCGGCGCTCCCCCGGCTTGAACCAGACAGACAGGTGTGATCAGCCAGCCGGCGGCCTCCGCCCGGCCTTTCGTCATGCCGGTTGTGAAAACCCGCTCCTAGGAGACTGGAATGAATCTGAAGGTTGAGACGCGGAACGTTCGGGACGGGGTCGCGGTGATCGCGCTCAGCGGTGAGGCGGATGTGTATACCTCGCCGCGGATCAAGCAAGAGATCGTTGACCTGCTGAACGGCGGGACCAATAAGATGGTGGTGGACCTCTCGGGAGTCGAGTATCTGGACAGCACCGGCCTGGGCGTGCTGATCGGCGGGTTGAAGCGCGCACGGGAACGAGACGGTGACCTGAAGCTCGTTTGCGAAAATTCCCGCATTCTTCGCATCTTCGAGATCACCGGGCTGACCAAGATTTTCGATATCCATCGCAGCGAGGCGGAAGCCCTCGAGAAGCTTTGAGAGAAGGGGAGCACGAACCCGTGCCTAATACGAAGTCCTTGGCGGAAGTCGAGCTGACCATCCCGAGCCGCCCGGAGTACGTGGGCGTTGCGCGGCTGGCCATTCTGGGTGTGGCGAGCCGCATGCGCTTTTCGTACGACGAGGTGGAGGATATACGTCTCGCGGTGGGTGAGGCCTGTACCCGCTCGATCGACCGCCTGAGTGGCGATGACGACCACACGATCAAGCTTCGCTGCCTGATCGACGCGAACCGGCTGACCATCGAGGTCCGCAATCCGCTGACCGCCATCCAGACCAGAGAGGTGAAAGAGCCGCCGACCGATGCCGCCGGGCTCGCGCCCGAGGATAACCTGAGCTGCGTGCTAATCCGCATCCTGATGGTTGAGGTTGACGCGGAGGAGCGGGAGGATGAGGGTGTCCACCTGCTTCGGATGGTGAAGTACGTGGCAAGGTGAGCTTGTGAGCCCCAGCAAAGCACGTCCCCAGGCCCAGCGGTTCGAGGCGGAGGCGGAGTGCCTCTTTGCACGGTTTCGGGCAACGCGGTCCCCGGAGGACCGCGAGCGCCTGGTTGCAATCCACGAAAACCTGGTTCGATATCTCGCCGCGAAGTTCGCGAACCGCGGCGAGCCTCTCGATGACCTCGTTCAGGTCGGAACCATCGGCCTGATCAACGCCATCGACCGGTTCGAGCCGGAGCGGGGGATCAAGTTCTCCACCTCCACCTCGGGGGCCTTAGGCGCGGCGGCGGCCGGCTTCTTGCTCTC
>CAYQDT010000919.1:0-2177 GCA_964416225.1 uncultured bacterium | reverse complement strand
GAGCCGCTCGAGCCCACGAACCGGCACCTCTGCCCCATTTGCCTGCCGCGCCTGTGGGAGTGGGCGAAGACGAGCGGAGACGACTGACCGGCGGCAAGCTCCGGCCCGGGATTACCCGGCCGCGCTCCACCCGGGCGCCTGCCGCTCGCGCCTGGCTCGCCGACGCCGTGATCAGGTTGCTTCGGTGTGGATTCGTGGGTAGATGGGTCAGCGGAGGGTCAGCGGGTGACGGAGCTTTCCGGACGGGGGATGAACGAGATCAGCTGCCGGGAGGCGGGCGCGCGGCTCGCGGAGCGGGCCGAAGGGGTGCGCCGTCTCTGGGAGGAGCGTCTGCAGGGAGAGGCTCCTCCCGCTCATCCCGAGCCACCTGTCCTGCTCCCCCGCCTGCCCGCTCTCCTCGAGCGGCTATCCCAGGCGCTCCGCGAGGATCGACCGCATGCCCGTTTCGGCCCGGAGACATGGCCCGAAGAGGCGGACGGACCGTACCCCGACCTCACGAAGGAGCGCCTGGAGCGGCTGATCCACGAGTGCCGCGTGCTGCGCGCGGTGCTCATCGAGCTCCTCACCGACCGCGGCTCCAGCCTGGCCCCCGCCGCTCGGGAGCTGGTCCACGCCGCGGTGGACCGGGAGATCGAGGTGGCCGTGGAACAGTTCGCCACCGCCGGCGAACGGTCGCTGCGGCGGACTCGGCAGCACCTGAGCATCCTGACGGAGAGCACGCGGGACTATGCCATCCTCACCATAGACCCGCAGGGGGTGATCCGCACCTGGAGCCCCGGCGCGGAGCGCGTGACCGGCTTTTCGGAGCGGGAGGCGATCGGTCAGCCCGCGGCCATCCTCTTTACCCCGGAAGACCGGGCCGCCGGCGTGCCGGAGCAGGAGCTAGAGACCGCGCGGGAGACCGGGCGGGCCAATGACGAGCGGTGGCAGCAGCGAAAGGACGGCAGCCGCTACTTCGCCTCCGGCGTCGCGCTGGCCCTCGGGGAGCACGCCGCACGCGGGTTCGCGAAGGTGATGCGGGACGCGACCCAGCGGAAGCGCGCGGAGGAAGAGCGGGACCGCCTCTTCGAGCTGGAGCAGCTGGCGCGCGCCGAGGAGCGCCGATCGGCGGACCGCCTCCGCCGCGTCTATGCCGTCACCGACGTGGCGCTCGGGCACCTCTCCCTCGACGCGCTGCTCCAGGAGCTGCTGCGCCGGATCCAGGAGACCCTCGGCGTCGACACGACGGCCATCCTCCTGCGGGAAGGCGATGAGCTCGTGGTGCGCGCCGCGCGGGGGCCGGAGACCGGGGAAGCCCTCCGGACCCGGGTGCCGATCGGACAGGGGTTCGCGGGCCGTATCGCGGCCGAGCGCCGGCCGCTTTCCGTGGCGGACAGCCGCGAGATCGAGCCCGGCAGCTCCTTTCTCCAGGAGGAGGGCGTGCTTGCGCTGCTCGGCGTTCCCCTGCTGCATGACCAGGAGCTGCTGGGGGTCCTCCGCGTGGGCTGCCGGCAACGCGGGACCATCAACGGTGATTCGGTCCAGATCCTGGAGCTGGTGGCGGACCGTGTCGCGCGAGCCATCGAGCGGGCACGGCTCTACGATGAGGCGGCGCGGCGGGCGGAGCGGCTGCAGCTCCTGTCCGACGTTGCCGGCCTGCTGCTCCGGAGTGAAGACCCGCGGGCGTTCATCGACACCCTCTACCGCCGGCTGGCATCCCACCTGGGCCTGGAGTTCTACACCCATTATCTGGTGCCGGAAAATGGGACCGGGCTGCGCCTGGAGGCGTACGGCGGTCTCCCCCCGGAGGAGCTCCAGGCCCTGCACCACCTGGAATTGGGGCAGCAGGTCTGCGGGCGGGCGGCGCTCCAGCGCGCTCCCATCGTCCTGGAGCGGATTCAGGAGCATGCCGCTCCCGGCGCGGAGCTGGTGCACCGCCTCGGCTTGACCGCGTACGCCTGCTACCCGCTCCTGGCGGACGACCGGGTGATCGGCACGCTCTCGTTCGGGACCCGCACCCGGCAGGAGTTCGGCGCGGACGACCTCGTTTTGTTGGAAACAGTGACGGGCCAGGCCGCGATCGCGCTCGAGCGGGCACGGCTGAACCGTGAACTGGCGCAGCGGGCGAGCGAACTGGCGGCGGCGGACCGGCGGAAAGACGAGTTTCTGGCCACGCTGGCGCATGAGCTCCGCAATCC
>CAYQDT010000918.1:0-2179 GCA_964416225.1 uncultured bacterium | reverse complement strand
GTTCATCGCCACGAACCCGGATGTCTCCGGCCCCCAGGAAGAGGGCGTACACCCCGCCTGCGGCGCGCTTGCCGCGCCGATCGAGCGGGTGACCGGCCAGCAGGCGTTCTACGTCGGCAAGCCGAACCCGCTGATGATGCGGGAGGCGCTCCGGCGGCTGGACGCCCATTCGGAAGATTCGGTGATGATCGGTGACCGGATGGAGACGGACATTCTCTCCGGCCTGGGCGCCGGGATGCGGACCGTCCTCGTGCTCACGGGGGTGACCGCTCGCGAGGAGCTCCGGAACTTCTCCTACCAGCCGCACACGGTGGTCGAATCGCTGGACGATCTGGTCCTCGAGTAGGGGCGCTCGTGGACGAGGGCCGTCGCACCGCCCGAGGCGCAGCGGGTCCGATGCGGCAGCCCATCCCGTGCCCGACCACCCTGGAGATGTCGGCAGGAACCGGACAGGCTCTACAAAGCGCGGTATCCTGGAAATGTATGGTCGCTCGGTTGGAAGGGCGCAACTCCCTGTTCAAGCACCGGCCCCGGTTCAGCCATTCTTCCGGCGTGAAAGAGGCTTGGATCGGTGCAGGCACGGCTGCAAGTGCTTGGCGCTTCGTGGTGCTGCACACTCTTCCTACCGGTGAGAACCCTCGATACCAGGGCCCCTGACCGGCACCGCCGCGAGCGCCCGGACCGCCGTCCGATCGGCCTCCAGCCACCCCTACTACCGAGCGGTCATCACGAACCTGAATTTCGGCAGCGGAGGTGGAATCTTCCGAGAGTCCCGTTCGCGGAAAGCAACGGAACCGCTCGCGCGTCCTCCCGGCGCAGTTTCCGCCGCCACTCCGACCTGGAATATCTCCCGGGATGCCAACCGGCCGTCACTCTGGGCGCCTTTCTACCAGGGCCCGGATGGTGCGTCACAGAGCACACTCGTCGCCTCGCCGGTCGCACTCTCGTAGCGACCACTCCACATGGGGGGCCCTGGAAGTGACACGAACACTGCTGCGGGTGGGCTCCTGCGTGGGGTTGCTGTGGATGGGGGCGGCACTTGCCGCTCCCAGCTCGCCCCCGTCGACCACGCCCCGGATTCGAACCGAGCAGGTTGGGGGCTCGCTGCGCGAGTATCTCGAGGCGGCCTCCGAAGAGGCGGGCGCGCGCCACGTCGCCGAGCGGCCGCACGACCGGCGGGCCATCACGGCACTGGAGATCAACGCTGAAGCGCCAGGCTGGCGGGCGGCGCTGGCGCGGGCGTTCACCCTGACCTGGCGGGAGCCGCGGGATCGGGACGCGCCCTACACCCTCTACGAGAGCCACTCCAATCGCGCGGCAAAGGCCGCCTGGCGCGAGGCGGCGCGGCTGCGCGGGCGGCAGCGCCTGCAGCGGCGCTGGGAGGAGGTCCGCGCCATGGCACAGCTGTCGCCCGATCAACTGGCAAACCTTGCGCGGCGGGGGGACCGCATGGCGCAGTCTCTGCTGCATCCCCGCGGCGCCGCGGCAGCCCGGCTGTGCTTCTCGCTGCCCGCCGCACAGATCCAGCGGGTGTGGTCCGGAGAGGAGCTCTCGCTGAGCACCAGCAGCCTTCCTCCGGCCCTTCAGGCCGCCTCGAAGGACGCCATTGGTCCCTCTCCGAAGATCCTGTTCAACGGAGTTCCCGTCAAACCGACCGAGACGGGAACGTTCCGCCTGGCGCTGGGAGGCACCCCGGACCGGCCCACCGTCTGGTCCAGTCTCAACTTCGGCGCCCATGGCGTGGTGACGAACCTGCTCTACGCCGAAGCCGGCAGCCGCCAGCCGCCACAGGAGCGCCGGGCCGAGGCGCGGGCGTTTCCCACGAAGACACCGAATGACCCGCGCTTCCAGCAGCGCGTCACGCTGACGGACCCGGCCCTGAAATCAGCCCACGCTGCGGGGGAGCGTCCGCCCGGCGCGAAGCCGCTCGCCGTCCTGCTCAAGGAACTGGCGCGCCAAACGCACCTTCCGGTGCTGGCGGAATGCGATTACCGCCCCCGCGACAGCGCCTGGATGACCGAGCAGTGGTGGCTGGCAGAGGAGATCCGGAACACGCCCCTGCACCAGGCGCTCGATCTTCTCTGCGCGGATTTCGAGTACGAATGGCGCTTCGAAGCCGGTCACCTGGTGCTTCGCTCCAGGTACTGGTACCTGGACGCCGGCGCCAAGGCTGCGAAGT
>CAYQDT010000917.1:1192-2180 GCA_964416225.1 uncultured bacterium | reverse complement strand
CTCCCGCCATCAGCAGCAGGTCCGCGGTGTCGAGCGCCTCCGCCACCACGGCACGGAGGGCCTCCGGATCATCCCGCACAATCGGGTACGGCCGCGGGCAGACGCCCGCGCTCCGGAGCCCGGCCGAGAGGGCGGTGGTGTTGATATCCCGCACCTGCCCCGGCCGGGGCCGCGCTTCCGGGTCCACAATCTCATCACCCGTTGGAATCACCGCCGCAACGGGGCGCCGGAAGACCTCCACCGCCGTCACCCCCACGCCCGCCAGCAGCCCCAGGTCCGCGGCGCGCAGCCGGCGCCCCGCCTCGAGGAGCCGCTGCCCGGCCCGGAGGTCGTCGCCGGCCTGCACCCAGCCTTCGCCGGGGGCCACCGGCCGGAAGATCTCCACGAGATCCGCGCCGGCGACCTCCGTTTGCTCCACCATCACCACCGCGTCCGCGCCCTCTGGAAGCATCCCGCCCGTCGCAATCCGGAACGCGTCCCCGGCCCCCAGGGTCTGGAGAGCGGGCCGGCCCATCCCGATTTCACCCGCCAGGCGCACGTATGCGGGAAGCGCGGCGGACGCGCCGAAGGTGTCCGCCGCGCGCACCGCATAGCCGTCGACCACCGCCCGCGGGAACTCAGGCAGGTCGATCGGGGAGCGGACCGGGCCGCAAAGCACCCGCCCCAGCGCGTCGTCGAGCGGTACGGTCTGGGTGGAAAGGATGGGCGCGGGGCGTGCAAAGAGCGCGCGCGCTTCGGCCGCGGATTTCACGTGAAAGAACTGCATGCGGAGCTTGCCGGACGGATCGAGAAACGAAGGAAGAATGGCCGCCAAAGAGCCGGAATTACGGCCGAAATGCGCTGCTGATTGGACTCCAAGTCCCTGCCTGCTTGCGCTCCAAACGGAAGAGAATTTCGGTGCAATTGCTACGAATCATAGTGAAGAGCGACCGAAAGCGGCCCGATAATGACTATCGGAAGCGGGAACTGCGTGCCGATGGTCCACGAA
>CAYQDT010000917.1:0-1182 GCA_964416225.1 uncultured bacterium | reverse complement strand
CGAACTCCTGTTTAGTTGATGAATTCCGATACCGCACCCCCCAGGTCAGGTTTATTGCCCACCAGGCAACCAGCCCCTTCTCCGGAGCTTGCGGAATGCGAATCGTCGAAATCCTCTTCTATCACGCCAACAAGGTCAAGCTGGTGGTGGAGATGCCGGACCCCGACCGGTGCACCACCGAGAGTGCGCCGCACCTCCCGCGCGGGCTGTTCCGCCTCTTCCCGCACCTGGCGCACCACAAGTGCCACAACGGGAACGGCTATTCCTTCCGCAAGGAGGCGATGGCCACCGAGGTGCCGCACCTTCTGGAGCACCTGATCATGGAGCTCCAGTCCCAGGCGCTCCCGCACAACGTGCTGAAGGGTGAGACGCAGTGGAACTGGCGGGTCGACCCTCGCGGCACGTTCCATGTCCACGTCGAGTATGAGAACGAGCAGCTCGTCCTGGCCGCGATCCGCCTGGCGGAGCGCATAGTGAACTGCCTGGACGACGGAGAGATCGGCGGCATTGACATCGAGCGGGAGATGGAGCGCCTGCGGATCATCGCGGACGAGGGCCAGGCCCTGCGGGCGCGCCGCCACGATCCGCTCCCGGCATGCCTGCGCATCGGCACGGCGGAGCTGGTCGGCGCCAAGGGCGGCCGCGCGAAGTCGGCGCCCAGCCGCGCGAGCTCCACGTCCGGACGCCGGCGCACCCCGGCGAAGGCGGCCTCCTGACTCCGCTCCCGGTTTCCGGCTCCCGCTCCTCCGCCGCCCCGCTCCGGCGCACCTCGAGAGCCCGCGCGGCGGAGCGGCCGTCAGCGCTGGATGTCCCGGTGGCCCGCCTCGAGCAGCGCTTCCACTTCCGCCGGCGAGGAGATGAACTCGTCGCCGGGAATGGTGTGCTTGAGCGCGGCCATGGCCATTCCGTAGCGAAGCCCGCCCGGCGCGTCCCCCCGGAGGAATCCACAGCTTTGCCGAGCATCGAACGCGTCGCCGGCCCCCACGCGATCGATCGCGTGGACGGGGAATGGGGCCACGCGGTGTGCTCGCTCCCGATCCCACAGCAGGGCGCCTTCCGCGCCGAGCGTGAGCGCGACCTGCGCCCCCTCCGTCCGGTCCGCCACCTCGCGGGCCACCTGCTCCGGCGCGCCGCCCAGGCCGAACACCGTCGCGGCGTCCGCCAGCGGGCAAATCAGGAGAT
>CAYQDT010000916.1:0-2183 GCA_964416225.1 uncultured bacterium | reverse complement strand
TCCAGCATCAGCTTCTTGCCCATCCGGTACTGCCCGTGCTGCATGTCCACGCCATTCGCGGCAAGGTGCTCCTCGAACCGCTGGTAGGTCTCGTACGCGGCCTCGTTTTCCGCGAGCGAGGTCGGCTTCTGGCCGAAGGAGACCAGCTCCCCGCGCAGGTAGGAGACGTTCCCGAGGTGGCAGAGGGCGCTGGAGATGTGGCCTTCCTCGATCGGACCGGCCAGATTCTCCGGCTTGCGCGATCGGACACAGTCGATGAAGTTCCGGAAGTGGTCGCCCCCGCCGTTGAACTTCTCGACGATGGTGCCGTTCTTGTCGAACGCCGCGCCGCCGTTGTAGCTGGTCAGCACCACGTAGCCATCCGTGCCGTGGTAGACGTTGCCGATGCGGGCGCCCTTGTAGTCGCTGGTGGTGAGTCCGCGCGTCTCGAAGATCAACTGCGAGTCGCCGTAGTCGAAGATGGCGACATGCGTGTTCGGGGTGACGCCGTCATCTTCATAGCCGAGTCGGCCGCCGAGCCCGATGACACTTTTCGGCAGGCCGGCCTGCTGGAGGCCCCACCGCGCCAGGTCCATCTGGTGGATCCCCTGGTTGCCGAGGTCGCCGTTGCCCGTCTCCCACTGCCAGTGCCAGTTGTAGTGGAACTTATTCTGGTGGAACGGCCGCATCGGCGCGGGACCGGTCCAGAGGTTGTAGTCCACGCCCGCCGGCACCACGCCCGGATCTTTTTTGCCGATGCTGGGCCGCGGCTTATAGCAGAGACCGCGCGCCACGGTCACCTTGCCGATCTTTCCCTCATGGATGTAGCGGATTGCGTCGACGGTGCCCTTCATGGAGCGGCACTGCGTCCCCGCCTGGCAGATCTGTCCCGTCTTCTTCGCCATGTCGGACAGCACGCGGCCCTCATGGACATTGTGACTGACCGGCTTCTCCACGTACACGTCCTTACCGCTCTGCATCGCCCAGATGCCGGCGAGGGAGTGCCAGTGGTTCGGGGTGGCGATGGAGACGAGGTCGATCTCCTTGTCGTCCATGATCCGCCGCAGATCCTGAACCACCTTCGGCTCCGGCCGGGTGCCCTTGTTGGTCGCGGCTTTCACGGCGGCGGGGGTTACGTTCAGGTCACAGTCGCAGAGGGCGACAATGTCCACATCGTCCATCCGAGAATAGGCTTCGATGTGATTCATGCCGCGGCCCCGCACGCCGATGCAGGCCACGCGGAGCTTATCATTCGGCCCGACCTTGCGCCGGACGACGTTCGGCTCGGCCCAGGCCGCGCGTCCCGCGGCGCCGGCCGTGGCCGCAAGGGTGGCGGCGATGAGCGCCTCTTCAACGAATTCGCGTCTTGATAGCTTTCTCATGATGAGGCTCGTCCTCGAAGTTGGTCCGGCGGGGCGACGAAAAATGGCCGCCCAACGAACAATACGTTAGTTGCGACGGTTAAACCTTCGCTCGATCGCTCCGAATCTTCCTGCGCATCCGCTCCGCGGGGTCTCGAGAGCGCCGGGCGGCCGCCACGGTGAAGACCGGGCACAGTCACGCCGGTCTGCGCAGGATCAGCAGGAACTCGTGGACTTTGTTGATCCGAAAGACAGCCGGGTAACCGAGCGGGCGGAGGTTGTTGTACTCTCCGCGGCGGTCCCAGACGATCAGGTCGTCCCAGATATACCGTCCGCCCCGGGAAGTGTCGGACAGCCGCCCGGCGAGATCGCTGTGGAAGGGAAAGAAGCGGTCCTTCTTCCGGAGGTCCATCACGTTCACCACGCAGTAGGCGCCCGGCTTCAGTACTTCCCAGATCCCGTCGAAGACCCCGGCGAGGGCTTCGACGAACTCCGGGTAGCTCTCCACGCGCGAGAGGTCCTCGCCGGCGCCGGCGTAGTCGCGAACCTCCTTAAAGTCCGCGGTGCGCCGGCGCGCCAGGATGTCCCAGTAGGGCGGCGAGGTCACGCAGAGGTCCACGCTTTCCGGCGGCAGCAGCGCGGGGATTCGCTGTGCGGACGCGGTGTGGAGGGTGTAGTCGGCGCCCTCCAGACGCCGGCGCGCCAGCTCCACGTACTCGGGCGCCACCTCGAACCCGATTCCGTGCCCTCCGAGGCTCCGGGCCGCGACGAGGGAGGACCCGGAGCCGCAGAAGGGATCGAGGATCACGCGCCCCGTTTCCCGCGTGAAGCAGCGGATCAGCC
>CAYQDT010000915.1:0-2184 GCA_964416225.1 uncultured bacterium | reverse complement strand
TCCACCTCCCGCTGGCGCGTCACGTCTTCCAGCACCGTTACCGTACCGGCCACTCCGGTATCGCCCCGCAGCAGCGGCGCCGTGCGGACGCGGTAGGCGCGCTCGGCGTGGTCCACCGGCACCGTGGCCAGGCCGCGGTCGCTCTCCGGCGCCACCGGGGCGCGGCGGGCGATGGCCTCGCGCACCGCCCGCGCGAGCGGTTCGACGGAGAGCTCTTCGACCGGCTTCCGGAGCTGCCTTTCCTCCTTCCCGAAGAGGTGCTCGGCCGCGGGGTTCAGGCTCACCACCTCTCCGTCCGAGCCGGTCACGATCACCGGCTCGTACAGGCTGCTCATGGCCGCTTCCGCCTGCTGCTCCGCCACCTGGAGGCGCGCCGCGTCCCGCTCCCGGTACTCCCGAAGGCGGGCCGTCATCCGGTTGAACTCCCGCGCCAGCACCTCCACCTCGTCGCTCGTGCGGACGCGGATCTCCTGGTCCAGATCCCCCTCGCCGACGCGCCGCGCCGCGTCCGTGAGCCGCCGGAGCGGCGCCGCCAGCCGTTCCGAAAGGTTGACGGAATAGAACACGCCGAGAACCAGCAGGGCGACGGAGAGGAGCAGGGTGGCGCGACTGGCGGCGCTTGCCTGCCGCTCCGCGCGCCGCTGGGCCCGGACCATGGCGTCCTGGTTGATCCGGAGGAGGTCGTCACAGCGGCTCTTGAGCCGCACGAACGCCGGCTCCATCTCGGAGAAATAGAGCCGGCTCATCCCCTCCGGATCGCGTGGGGTGGAGAGGAACGCCCGCGCGTTCCGGGTGTACGCCGCGAACTGCGCGTCGATGCTCCGGATCACCTCCGCTTCCCCGGCTTCGGTGATGTTGGCGGCGGCGTCCGCGAGCTCCCGGGCGAAGCGCTCCCGGTTTGCTGCGTACTGGGCGACCGCCTTCGGGTGGTTGCTGGCGATGTCGAACGTGAGGGCGCTGTCCTGACGCTCCAGCGCTTCTTTCATCCGCTGCGCGTCGACCACGCTCCGGTAGTTGTTGCTCATGATCAGCCGTACGGAGCGGCCGAGGACGGTGAAGTGGTAAATGCTCCACCCACCTCCCAGAACGACCGCCAGTACCAGCAGCGCGTAGGAGAGGAGCAGCTTCTTCCGCAGACTCATCGCGATGACCAGTGACCGGGCCGGCACTACCCCGGGACCCGGGACCCTACTTCGCCGACGGCGGACCCAGGGCGGCATCCAGGTCCAGGTTGAGCATGAGCACGTTCACCCGCGGCTCACCCAGCAGACCCAGGTCACGGCCGGCGGTGTGCTTCCGCACCAGGCGCTCGACCTGTTCGGCGGGGACCCGGCGGGCCGCCGCGACGCGCGCCGCCTGAAGCGCCGCGTTGGCGGGAGAGATCTCCGGATCGAGGCCGGAACCGGACCGGGTGACGGCGTCCGCGGGCAGCAGGGCTTCCGGAAGTAGTCCGTTCTCCTTCCGGTAGGTCGCGGCCAGGTCCTTCACGCCGTCGAAGTTGCCGGGATCGTCCTTGCCGTCCGGGGTCTTTTTGTGGACCCCGTTGATCAGCTTCTCACTCGTGGGTCCCAGGTTCGTGCCGCCGGACGACGTGGGGTCATAGCCGCTGCCCGCCGCCGAGGGGCGGGGATGAAAATACTCCGGCCGGGTAAACGGCTGGGCGATCAGCTCGGAGCCGATCACTCGGCCGTCCCGGACGATCAGGCTTCCATTCGCCTGGTGCCGGAACGCCACCTGCGCCACGGCGGTGATCGCCAGCGGGAACAGGAGCCCGAAGACGAGCAGCATCACCACCACGCTCATGATCGCGGGTCGCAGTTGTTTGAGCATCCTTCTTCCCTCCCGACCCGGCTACGCCAGGTGCAGCAGCACCAGCAGCCGGTCGATGATCCAGATGGCCGGGAACGGGACGAGCACGCCGCCGACCCCGTAGATGAACAGGTTGCGCCGCAGCACGGCGGAGGCGCCCATCGGCCGGTAGCCGACCCCGCGCAAGGCGAGCGGGATGAGCGCGATGATGATCAGCGCGTTGAAGATCACCGCGGCCAGCACCGCCGAGTTCGCCGTCGAGTGGTCCCGCAGCGGGCCGTACTTCAGGAAGTTGATGGCGGCCAGCTCGGGGTAGGTCACCGCGAACATCGCCGGGATGATGCAAAAGTACTTCGAGATGTCGTTCGCGATGCT
>CAYQDT010000914.1:0-2184 GCA_964416225.1 uncultured bacterium | reverse complement strand
TTTTTCTGCACGGGACGTTCCGCAATGCCAGCCGCACCGGACGCCATCGCCGACGAGCTGTTTCGCCACCTGTTCATCTCCGTGGCGGAGGAGATGGGGGTGACCCTGGAGCGGACGGCCTACTCTCCGAACATGAAGGAGCGGCGTGACTATTCCTGCGCGCTCTTCGATCCCGCTGGGGAGCTGATCGCGCAGGCCGCCCACATCCCCGTGCACCTGGGCGCCTTTCCCCTGCTGATGCGGCGCCTGAGCCGGCACTTCCGATGGCGGCGGGGCGACGTCGTGCTCTGCAACGACCCCTTCTGGGGCGGGACCCACCTTCCCGACATCACGCTGGTCTCACCCGTCTTCACGCGGCGTGGCGCACTCGCCGGCTTCGTTGCGAATCGCGCCCACCACGCGGACGTCGGCGGCGGCTTCCCCGGGTCGATGGGACCCGGAAACGATCTTTTCGGCGAGGGAATCATCATCCCCCCCGTCCGGCTGTACGAGCGCGGCGTGCTGAATGCCGCGCTCCTCGACCTGCTGCTCCGCAACGTCCGCACGCCCGCGGAGCGGCGGGGTGACCTGGACGCCCAGCTCGCCGCCAACTCGGTCGGTGACCGCCGGATGACCGAGCTCCTCGAGCGGTATGGGACGCAGGAACTCCGGCGCCGGGTCCGCCGCGCGCGCGCCGCGAGCGAGCGCGCCGCCCGGGAGAGCCTCGCAGCCCTGCCGGAAGGCCGCTACTCCTTCACCGATTACCTGGATGACAACGGCTTCGGCTCCGGACCCCTTCCCATCTCGGTGACGCTGACGGTGGGAAGCGGAGAGCTCGCCGCCGATTTCACGGGCACCGCGCCGCAGCAGCCCGGGCCGGTGAATGCCACCCTGGCGGTGACGCACGCGGCCGTGCTGTACGCGCTTGTTTGCCTGCTTCCGCCGGGCACCGCCATCAACGCCGGCGTCTTCGCACCGGTGCGCATCGAGGCGCCGGAGGGGAGCCTGGTCCACGCGCGCCCTCCTGCGGCCGTCGCGGCCGGCAACGTGGAGACGAGCCAGCGGCTGGTCGACGTGGTCCTCGGCGCGCTGGCGCAGGCGGTTCCGGACCGGATCCCCGCCGCCAGCCAGGGGACGATGAACAACCTGACCCTGGGCGGGATCTCCCCCGAGACCGGCGCGCCGTGGGCCTACTACGAGACGCTGGGCGGCGGTGCCGGCGGCGGGCCCGCGGGACCCGGTCTCACCGGCGCGCACTGCCACATGAGCAACACCCGCAATACTCCCGCCGAAGCGATGGAGTACCAGTACCCCGTTCGCGTCCGCCTCTACGCGGTCCGCCGCGGCTCCGGCGGGCGCGGATGGAACCCGGGCGGGGAGGGTGTGATCCGGGAGATCGAGTTGCTGGCACCCGCCACCGCGACCCTCCTCGTCGAGCGGCGGGAGCGCGGCCCGTACGGGAGTTCCGGTGGTGGCCCCGGAGCTCCGGGAGAGGACCACGTCCGGATCCGGGGCGAATGGCACCGGCTCCGCGGCAAGGGCACGCAGGCGCTCGAAGCGGGTGCCAGGCTGCGGGTGGCCACCCCCGGCGGCGGGGGGTGGGGAGAGCCGCCGCTGCCGGAAGAGCCGCGGCTATTCGTCCGACAGATCGCGTACCTTCCGCTGCCGGCCGGAGGGCAGAGCCGAGCGGTCCCGCTCCAGCTTCCGCTCCACCGTGTAGCGGATGCCCTGCTCCACGTGAAGGTCGAGAACCTGCGGCAGATACCCGGCCGCGCGGAGCTCCAGCTTCCAATCGCCTATCGGAAGATTGAAGTGGGCATGACCGCGGCTGGAGTAGAGCACCCCGTTCACGAATATCGAGGCGTGGTTCGGACTCACCCGCAGCTGCACGTTGTCTCCGCTGCGCTCACCCGAACGGCTCTCTTCGGAGTTGGGGCCGGTACCGTACCAGCCCTCGTAAAACGGATCGTAGAACGGGCTCCCGTAGCCGTATAGCCCCGGCCCGCCCAGCCCGCCGCCGTACCACCACCAGACGGGTCCCGGCCAGTGGTGATGACCGCCGCCGTGGTGACCGCCACCGTGCATCGAGGGACCGACGCGGGGGCCACTTCCGCGGCCCGGTCCAACGGAGGGGGAACCTCCGCCTCGCCCACCGCCGCCACCGCGGCCACCGGCGGCACCACCTCCGGCTCCCGGAGCGGCGGC
>CAYQDT010000913.1:255-2188 GCA_964416225.1 uncultured bacterium | reverse complement strand
GACGAGCGGGAGATCCACCGCCTGCTGCGCGAGTACGGGGAGCTGCGCCGGGCCGCAGCGGGAGGCCAGCCGCACTGGGACACGACGGAGTTCCTGCTCAAGCTCATCAAGAAGCGGCTCTTCTCTTCGCCGGCAGCCTTCCTGCGGACGCTCCTGAAACACCGGGCCACGGTTACCATCAAGAAGGTCGCTGCTCGCGCTGGGTCGGGCTCCGGTGGGATCCTCCGCCGAATGGTCGAAGGTCTCGATGATGACCACGAAGACGACGAGGACTACGAGGAGACGCTTGAGCAAGTCGTAGAGGAAGCATCCGCCCAGTCGCCGGCGCTCTCGGAGCGCGAGCTCGAGATCCTGGACCGGATGGTGGAGTGGGCGGAGCGCGCCACTCACGCCGGCGACGCGAAGGGGAGGAAGCTAGTCGAATGGCTTCTCTCTGTTCTGAAGCCTGACGGGGAGTGGAACCGGGAGCGGGTGATCATCTTCACGGAGTTCCGCGACACGCAGAACTGGGTCGCCTCGCTGCTGACCGGAGCCAAGTTGGCGGAGCCGGAACGCGTGATGAAGCTGTACGGCGGGATGCTGCCGCCGGACCGGGAGGCCATCAAAGCCGCCTTCCAGGCCAGTCCAGAGGAGTGCCCGGTCCGGATTCTCCTCGCCACCGACGCCGCTTCCGAAGGTATCAACCTCCAGAACCACTGCCACCGGCTGGTCCATGTGGAGATCCCTTGGAACCCCAACCGCCTGGAGCAGCGGAACGGACGCATCGACCGTCACGGCCAGAAGCAGAGCGTCGAGATCTACCACTTCGTCGCCAATGGCTACGGGGCTGGGACGCAGGGTCGGACGCGGGACGCCCTGGAGGCGGACCTGGAGTTCCTGATGCGCGCCGCAGAGAAGGTGAACCAGATCCGGGAAGACCTGGGCAAGGTGGGGCCGGTGATCGCGCAGCAGGTTGAAGAGGCGATGCTCGGGAAGCGGACGCACCTGGATACCCGCACGAGCGAGCAGGGGGCGGAGCCGATCCGCCGGCTGTTGAAGGCGGAGCGCGACGTGCAGGACCAGATCCGCAAGCTTCAGGCACAGCTCGAGGAGATCAAAACCGACCTGCGCCTCTCTCCCGAGAACATCAAGCACGTCGTTGATGTGGGGCTGGAGCTGGCGGGCCAGCCACCGCTGGAGCCCGTCCAGGGGACCCCTGGGTGCAAGGGCGGCACCGCCTGGCGGATGCCCGCTCTGCGTGGGGCCTGGGAATCGTGTCTCCACGGCCTCGCGCACCCGCACACCGGAAAGCTGCGTCCGGTGGTGTTCGATCATGCCCTGGCGCAGGGGCGAGATGACGTGGTGCTGGTCCACCTGAACCACCGCCTGGTACAGATGTGCATCCGCCTGCTACGCGAGCAAATCTGGTCCGCCGGCGTGGATGCGAGACTATCCCGCTTCACGGCGCGCGTCGTCTCAGACGGGCATCTCCGCTCCCCGGCGCTCGTGGTGTATGGACGGCTGTTGGTCCTGGGCGCCACGCACCAGAAGCTCCATGAGGAAGTCGTAACGGCTGGAGGCTGGATCGAGCAGGGCCGTTTCCGTCGGATGGGCGTGAGCGAGACCCAGAGCGCGCTGGCGCACATCCGTGCCGGGACGCCCCCGCGGACGCTGGCAGACGGGCTGCGGCAGCTCTGGCCGGCCCTGGAGAAGCCGCTCCGGACGGCGCTGCAGGCGCGGCAGGACGAAGTATCCCGCAGCCTCACGCGTCGGCTGGCGGAACTGGCGGAGACGGAGAAGCGCGAGGTCACCGCCATCCTCACAGAGCTGAAGCAAACGCTGGAGAGCGGCCTGGCGCAGCCTGACCAGTTGGTTCTGGACCTGGCAGACGACCAGGAGGACCGCAACCTGGACGCGCTCCGCCGTCGCGCCGAGGCCATCCCGGACGAGATCG
>CAYQDT010000913.1:0-245 GCA_964416225.1 uncultured bacterium | reverse complement strand
TGGCATTTCTCGTGCCTGAACGCGATGTCCGCGTGGGGGGCCGCTGAGATGCGTAGACGCAGCCCACACGCCGAATGGCTGAGCCTGGTCGAGGTTTCGGGGCCGTTCCTTACCCTCTCAGTGCTGGACCGCGCCTTCCGCAGCGGCTTGGACACCCACGAGCCGGTCGTCTACCGCCGCCTGCAGGAGGCATACGCGGAGTGGGAAGAGATCCGCACCCGGCCGGGCATCCACCGCGCGTGGGT
>CAYQDT010000912.1:0-2188 GCA_964416225.1 uncultured bacterium | reverse complement strand
CAACACCATCCACCTCTGGACCAGCGGCCCGGAAGAGGCGGTGGTCCAGGTTCAGCTCCGCGAGGCCGCGGGCATCCCCGTGGAGCCGCTCAAGGAGCGGCTCCGGCGCCGGCTCGCGGAGCAGCTTCCGGACCTGCGGCTCTCGTTCGAGCCGGCCGACATCGTGGGGCAGGTGATGAGCTTCGGCTCGCCCACGCCGGTGGAGGTGGCGATTGCCGGTCCCAAGCTGGGTGACGACCGCGACCACGCGGAGAAGATCCGCACCGCGCTCGCCGCGGTCCCCGCGCTGCGCGACCTCCTGTACGGGCAGTCGCTCGACTACCCGACCGTGGCCGTGAACATCGACCGCGAGCGCGCGGGGCTGACGGGGGTCTCCGCGCAGGACGTCTCGCGCGCCCTCGTCGCGGCCACGTCTTCCAGCCGCTTCACCGAGCCGAACTACTGGGCGGATCCGAAGACCGGAATTGCCTATCAGGTGCAGGTTCAGATCCCGACCAAACAGATGGACTCGCTCGAGGAGATCAAGAACCTCAACGTGAGCCGGGGCGACAACCCGGTGCTGCTCCGGAGCATTGCGAGCGTGGCCAACAGCACCAGCGTGGGGGAGTATGACCGGTACAACACGCAGCGGATGCTCACCCTCACCGCGAACGTGGCCGGGGAAAACCTGGGGACGGTGGCCGCGCAGATCCGGAAGGCCGTGGCGAAGGCCGGGCAGCCGGTGAAGGGCGTGACGGTCTCGATTCGCGGTCAGATCACCCCGATGCAGGAGCTGCTCTCCAGTCTCCAACTCGGCCTCCTGGCGGCGGTGGTGGTGATCTTCCTGCTGCTGGCGGCCAATTTCCAGTCGCTCCGCCTGCCCGTGGTGACGGCGTCGACCGTTCCCGCGGTGCTGGCCGGGGTGGCGCTGGCCCTGTGGCTGACCGGGACCACGCTGAACATCCAGTCCTTCATGGGCGCCATCATGGCGATCGGGGTGGCCGTGGCGAATGCCATTCTCCTGGTGACCTTCGCGGAGCGGAGCCGCCAGTCCGGGCTGTCCGCGCGGGAAGCGGCGGTGGATGGGGCGCGGAGCCGGCTCCGACCGATCTTGATGACGAGCGCCGCGATGACCGCGGGCATGATCCCGATGGCCCTCGGCCTGGGAGAGGGCGGCGAGCAGACCGCACCGCTGGGCCGCGCCGTCGTCGGCGGGCTGGTCGCGGCCACCGCGGCGACGCTCCTGGTCCTCCCCGCGGTTTTTGCGGTGGTTCAGGGCCGGATCCCGGCGCGCTCCGCCTCGCTCGATCCCACCGATCCGGCCAGCTCCTTCTTCGATGGGGAGCTTGCGGACGCCGGCTCCGCGGCGGGAGGGGAGCGGAAGTCGATGGCCTGACGCACCCCGCCGCATGGGCCTCGATCTCTCGGCCGGCTGCCGCGCACGGCGTGGCGCGGCAGCCTTACCACCAGCCGAGGTGCTCCGCGCGGTAGAGCGTGCGGAGTAGAAAGAGCGCTCCGAAGCCGAGAAGGAACCATCCGAAGAGTGTACGGGAGCGCCCGCCCGGCAGGCCCGCACCCACGTGCGCGCCGAGATACGTGCCGGGTATGACGCCGAGCGCGAGGTGCAGCGCCAGTCGGAGATCGATGTGACCGAGCGTCCAGTGGATCCAGGAGCCGGGCAGCGCCAGGAGGGCGACCGCCACCAGGGACGTGGCGGCGCTCTCCCGGGCGTCCATCCGGAACAGCAGCACGTACGCGGGCATCAGCAGGAAGCCCCCGCCGTTGGCCAGCAGGCCGGACAGGAAGCCAATGCCGAGGCCGAGCCAGAGATACCGCGTGCGCTTGGGGGGCACCGGCGCCGCGGGCCCCACCGGAGCCGGGCTTCGCAGCAGCCGGATTCCGACGGCCATCACAAAGGCGCCGGAGCAGACCATCAACAGGCGGCCCGGAGCGACGGTGGTGAGGTAGGAGCCGGCGACCACGCCCGGTACTCCGCCCGCCGCCGTCCAGCCGGCGGCTCGGACATTGACCATCCCGCGCCGCCAGTAGACGAAGCCGCCGGCCACGGCCGTGGGAAGGGTGACCGGCAGGGGCGTGGCGAGGGCGATCAACTGCGGAACCGAGAACAGGCGGAGAATCGGGGTGGCGATGCTGCTGCCGCCGACCCCGAAGAGCCCCGAGAGGAAGCCGACCAGGAGTCCCACCGCCG
>CAYQDT010000911.1:0-2192 GCA_964416225.1 uncultured bacterium | reverse complement strand
GAGACGACGCACGCATAGGAGATGAGCCGTAGCCACACTCGTGGCACCCGTAGCGCAGTCCAAGATGCCTGGAAGGAGCTGCGGCATGGGCGGCTGGAGCAGAAGCGTGCTGGTGCAGAACGACTACACCTATGACGCGGCGGGCCAGCGCTCCACAAACCAGATCAGCGACAGCAGCGGCCCGATCCGCATGAAGAGCTACGGCTACGACGCGCTAAACCGGCTGGCCAGCGTGAACTACGGCGACGGCGAGACGCAGAGCTACGCCTTTGACGCCTGCAGCAATTTAAACTTTGATCATATGCCGGCAAGCACAACTACAAATGCGAGCTGATCTCTTTACACGAATCATTTATGTCTTCCACAACCCTACTTCCGCAACGGCGCTTCGCCGCTCCCGCTCTGGTGGCCCTCACCCTTACCGCCACAGCCGTCATGCTGCTGAACCAGCCGCATCCTGTACTGCCCCGTGAGGCTTCTAGCCAACTGGCCACGGCACCGGCCAGCAAACTCCCATCAGCCAGCAGTCGCCAAGATCAGCAGCCGGCTCGCTCCGCCTTGGAGGCGTACAACCGCGGCCACTTCGAGGAGGCGGAGCAGGCGGCGGCTCCCGTAGCGGAGAGGGCGCGCAAGTCCCCGGACCCGGTGGTGCGCAAGCAGGGCGCGCGGGCGCGGTGGGTCATGGCCTTCGCGGCGGCCCGGCGCAAGGACTTCCCCGTGGCGCGGCAGCGGTTCGCGCAGCTCCGGGAAGAAGCCGCCGCGCTGCCGGATCACGGTAAGCAAGGGGGACGGTTGGGGGAGAACCCGCCCACGCTGGAGGAAGAGGCCGCATATGAGCACGCGGTCATGACCTCGGCGCTGGCGCGCCAGGCGGCAGTTGGCAGCGGCAGTAGGCAGGAACAGACGGAGGATAGCGGCTCCGCGGAGATTAGCCAGGCGGCGGCGGAGCGGGAGTTCTTGCAGTTCATCCATGACCATCCGGAGAGCCCGCTGCTCCACGCGGCCATCCTGCGGGTCGGGCGGATGCACGGCGGCAACATCCCCAAGGAAGCAGAAGCGGTCTGGAAAGAGGCACGGGGCAAAGCGCTGGCCGCACAGGCGGAGCGGGAGCGGCAGCAGTCGCTGTGCGCCCCAGAGGCGCTCGCAGAGGTCTTGAAGCGCGCCGCGGTGGAACACGCCCAGTCCGAGCAGCCCGCTACCGTCGAGGCGCTCGCCAGCGAGATGAAGACGGATCGGCAGGGAACCACGCTCAAGGCGCTGGCGGCGACGGCGCAGGCGCATGGGTTCAAGGTGGAGGCGCTGCACCTCTCCGCCAAGGGGCTTCGCCAGCAGTTCAACCCCGCGAGTCCCGGCGGCAGGGCGCGCTACGTAATCGCGCTCGTCAATCCCGGCCACTTCGTCCTGGTGGAAGACGCGCGGTTCACCACGGTGCGAATCTGGGACCCGGACCAGGACGGCGCGGGGCACGGCGGCGTGCGGGAGCTTTCCACGGAGGCGTGGCAGCGGCAGTGGAGCGGCGCGGCACTGGTCCTGCGGTGACTTTAGGGACGCACCACGGAGAGGACGAGAGGGATTTTCACCACGGAGCCACGGAGACACGGAGAGGAGAGGGATTTCCACGACGGAGTTATCGATGGCGCTGCGGCCACCGGTGACGCAGGAAAAGGGGTCCACCGGCCCACTTTTCAGAGCAGGTCCCCATGCCCCTCCGGGGCACCGCCGGACATGAAAACGAACGCGGCCGCCGCCGAAGCGCTGTTTTCACCACGGAGCCACGGAGACACGGAGAGGAGACCCCGGAGAGGACGAGATTCTGACCGTAGCCACGACGAGCACGGAGAGCGCGGAGAGGATCGAGCGATCGAGCGAGAGGCGGTCCTGACGGCGCGGCCGGCGCCCAGCGCAATCCCTCCCCAGCCGCCGCAGGCGGCACAACCTGTGAAGCCCCTTCCAGGGGCTGCCTCGACGGCGCCGCCAGCCCCCCGTGCCTGCCCCGCCGGGGCTCCACGCCCACTTCCCCCGCGGGCAGCTGGCGGAAGGAGCAGCTCCCCGCAGGGAGCGTTAGGCCCGGAAGCCTTTCCCGGGCCGTGGAAGCGACCGGAGGGGCGCCCTGTCGCGGGAGGGGGGCCGGCGGTGACTAGAAGTCTGGCCGAAAAGGGCAAGCATGGCAATGGGTTTCCTGAGGAGTCGAG
>CAYQDT010000910.1:0-2196 GCA_964416225.1 uncultured bacterium | reverse complement strand
GACGGACAGGCCCGGCGCCGGCGGACCGTGCCGCGTCGTGCCGGCGGCAGGGCGGATCAGGAAGAGCAGCGTGCCCTGCTCGCCGACCGAAAAGGAGACCGCCAGCCGATCCGCCGGGAGGCTCAGGCGCGCTTCCGCGAGGGAAACGGGCCGGGGAAAGGCCCGGGGCGCCCTCCGGGTCACCTCGGCGGCCAGCCGGTCCCGCTCCGCGGCACGGGCCACGTACTCCGTGCGGGCGCTTTGATTCTGCCGGGTCCGTGCGGCGAGGAGCGCACCCGCGGCGGCGCGCTCACCTGCCGGGCCGGCACGTGCCGCCCGCGCGTTGTCCCGGGCCGCGTCCTCCGCGCTGACGGCTTGCGCGAGCCTCTCCGAGGCGACGTTCGCGGCCGCAATCGCCTGCTGGTAGGCGGTCCACGTGGCTCCGCCCGCCGCCCGGAGCAGCGTGCGGCGCTCTCCCAGAAGCTGCTGCAGCGCGCGGGCGCGCCCGGCCTCCGCCACCGCGAAGGCATGTTCCCAGTGGTGCTGCCGGAATTCGTAGAGCGCGAGCGCGGCACTGAACATGGCCTGCGACGAGGCGACCGCCGGTCCCTCCTGTGCCTCCGCGGCGATTAGCGGCTGCTTGAGCGCCAGCCTCCACGCGTCCGCTTCCAGGCGCGCGGCCCGCGGCAGGTTATGCCGAAGAGACGCCACGTACGCCAGGTCGTGCAGAGTGGAGGACACTTCCGGAGAGCCCGGAGCGCGCCGCTCCTGGATCGCCCGGGCATGCTGCAGGTAGCTCTCCGCGCGGGACAGATCGCCCTGTTTGAGGGCAATCACGCCGAGGTTGGTGTAGCAAATCAGCTCCAGCGCCCCGATACGGACCGGTCCGCGGCCGATGCGCAGGGCCTGCTGAAAGTACGCGCGGGAGCGGTCCAGCGCTCCGAGCTGCAGCTCGATCGCTCCCAGGTTGGCGAGGATGAGCGCGGCGTCCGGTCCGGCTGGATCCCGCCGCTCCTGGAGCTCCCGGGCGCGGCGCAGATAGTCCCGAGCCTCCGAAAGGCGGTTCTGCGTCAGCGCGGCGGTGCCCATGTTCGTGAGGATGACGCCGCGGACGCGGTCGATCAACTGCCCGCGGATCGATGTTTTGTCGAGGTCCCGGATCCCGTCCAGCAGGTCCAGGGCCTGCTGCCCTTGCTGGAGCGCGCCGGCGGCATCGCCCTGGGACAGGGAGACGAGCATCAGGTTCAGCAACGCCTCGGCGACCGCCTCCGGCGGCGCGGTCGCCCCGGCGCGCTCGCGCCAGGCCTGGAGCAGCACATCCCGGGCTCCGGCGAAGTCTCCGCGCATCCGCAGCAGGACTCCCCGCAGAATCCGCGCTTCGGAAATGGAGAGCGGCGTCAGCCGGGCCAGCACGGCATGGTCGACGGCGCGACCGAAGTAGCGATCCGCCGCCGCCAGATCGCCCTGCGCCTGCGCGCAGATCCCCAGCAACTTCAGCCGGTCCACCACCGCCTCCGGCCCGAGGTGGGCCTCTTCCACCGCCAGCGCGCGCTCATGGTAGAGGCGCGCGGCAGAGAGATCGCCTTCCAGCAGCGCCACGGTCGCCGCCAGTCCGATCGTCTTGGCGACGTCCGACCAATCCGGGTCGTGCGCCAGCTCCAGGTCCGCGACCGCGAGGGCGAGGATGCAGGTCGGCCTGGCAATCCCCGGGGAGAGGATCCCCGCTTTGAGCTTCGCGAGATCAACGCGCGCCGGGTCGAACTTTCCCGCGGCGAAGGGCCCTCGTGCCAGCGCCATGGCGGCCGCATGCTCCAGGGCTTTCCGCGCCGCCATGGGCCGGCGCTTCTCGGAGCGCGCCAGCTCCATTGCCCGCCGCAGGAGACGATCCCCTTCTTCCGGGCGCAGCTCGTAACGGAGCGCTCCGGCCACGGCGAGCCCGAGCACCTCTCCGGGACCATCCCCGGCCACGTGCCACTCCCGGGCGGCGCGCAAGGCCTCGGCTGCGGCCGCGGCCGGCCGCCCCAGGTACAAGAGCAGCAGCGTGCGGCCTTCGTGAAGATAGGCACGGTCAACCGGGCCGGCGGTGGGCGGAAGTCGCCGCTCGGCCTCGTCAATGATCCGAATGTACTCCGGAACGCGCGCTCGAGCGAAGTCCTTGCCCAGGCCGCTCAGAGCGGCGTTCAAGGCGGGGGAGGGCTTGGGGTTCGGCGGCTCCGG
>CAYQDT010000909.1:0-2198 GCA_964416225.1 uncultured bacterium | reverse complement strand
GGCATGCCGAGCTGGAGCGCGTGGCGGGTCTGTCCGCCGACGAGGCGCGCGCGCACCTGCTCAAGCAGACCGAAGACGAGCTGCGGATGGAGGCGGCACGCCTGGTCCGGCAGATCGAGGAGCAGGCACGCGAGGAAGCGGACCGGCGCGCACGGAAGATCGTGGTGCAGGCGATCCAGCGGTGTGCGGTGGACCAGGTCTCCGAAACCACCGTGTCCGTGGTTCCACTCCCGAGCGATGAAATGAAGGGACGGATCATCGGCCGCGAGGGCCGCAACATCCGCACCTTCGAGACGCTTACCGGCGTCGACCTCATCATCGACGACACCCCGGAAGCCGTGGTCCTCTCCGCGTTCGACCCGGTCCGGCGTGAGACGGCGCGCCTCGCGCTCTCCAGCCTGATCAGCGACGGGCGGATCCACCCGGGCCGGATCGAGGAGACAATCCTCAAGGCGCGCGAGGAGATCGAAGAGAAGATCCGGGAAGCGGGCGAGCTGGCCGTGATGAAATCCGGCGTCGCGGGGCTGCACCCGGAGCTCGTCCGCACGCTCGGCAAACTCCGGTACCGCACCAGCTACGGGCAAAACGTCCTGGACCACTCCGTGGAGGTCGCGCACCTGGCGGCCGTGATGGCGGCGGAGCTGGGCGTGGACGAGTATGTCGCGCGGCGCGCCGGGCTGCTCCACGACATCGGTAAAGCGGTGGACCACGAACACGAGGGCTCCCACCTCGATATCTCCGTGGAGCTGTCGCGAAAGTACGGAGAGCCTGCCTCCGTGGTGCACGCCGTGGAGGCACACCACGGAGACGTGGAGTTCGGCAGCGTGGAAGCGGTGCTCGTTCAGGTGGCCGACGCGATCTCGGCTTCCCGTCCCGGCGCGCGGCGGGAGATGCTGGAGACGTACATCAAGCGGATGCAGCGGCTGGAAAATGTGGCCAACGGTGTTCCCGGCGTGGAAAAGACCTTTGCGGTGCAGGCTGGCCGGGAGGTCCGGATCATCGTCCACCCCGTGGAGGTTGACGACTTTACGGCCGCGAAGCTGGCGCGGGACACCGCTCGGAAGATCGAGGAGGAGATGGACTACCCGGGCCAGATCAAGGTCGTGGTGATCCGGGAGAGCCGGGCCACGGAGTACGCCCGCTGACCGGCTTCGGCCACCGTGCGGGCGGGCGCGGAGTTGCTCGCCCGCCCGCATGGTGGCTCACAGCCGGATCTCCCGACCCGTTCGCGCGGACTCGTAGATCGAGTCGATGATCCGCATCGCCACCAGCCCCTGCTCGCCGGTGGCCAGCGGCTCCGTATCGCTCAGGATTGCGCGGCAGAAGTGCTGCTGCGGCGTTTCCACCCACTCCGGCAGGTCCGGGTGCTCCGTGGACACCTCGCCATGCTCGTCGCGAAAGATCCGCGCCTCGAACTGGTAGCCTTCGTCCCAGTTGCGGATCAGTGCCCCGCCGCGGACCCCGAATAGCTGCGTCACCTGGTCTTCCCGCTTCTCCGAGTTGGACGCCCAGCTCGTCTCCAGGATCAGAGCGGCGCCGTTCTCGAACCGGATGAAGGCCGAGGCGAAATCCTCCACGTCAAACGGTTTTCCTTCCCGCTCGCCGAGCTGCTTGCCCAGGTAGTCGAACGCCACGCCCGAGACGCTGACGGGCTTCGGGTAGCCCATGAGCCAGAGGGCCAGGTCCAGGCGATGCACTCCCAGGTCGATCAGCGCGCCCCCGCCGGACAGCTCCTTTTGCGTGAACCAGCCGCCGAGCTGGGGAATGCCGCGCTTGCGGTGCCAGACCGCGCGCGCGAAGTAGACCTGGCCCAGCGCGCCGTCCTCGATGGCGTGCTTCACCGCGATCGAGGTGGGGTTGAAGCGGCCGTTGAAGTGCAGCATCAGCTTCCGGCCGGTGCGCCGAGCCGTCTCCACCATCCGCTCACCTTCCTCCGCATTCATGGCCAGGGGCTTCTCCGCCAGCACATGCTTGCCGGCCTCCAGCGCCTGGATGGTGATCGGGGCGTGGAGGACATTCGGCAGCGCGATGCTCACCGCGTCGATCTCCGGGTCGCCCAGGAGGTCCTCCACTCGCGTGTACGCCTTACGGGCTCCCGTCTCGTCCTGTACCTGCCGGAGGCGGCCCTCGTTCTGGTCGCACAGGGCCACCAGGTCGGCCTCCGGCGCGTCCCGATAATGCACGGCGTGATTTCGCCC
>CAYQDT010000908.1:0-2199 GCA_964416225.1 uncultured bacterium | reverse complement strand
CGCATTCGACCCGCAGAACACAGAGCTGGCGCACGTGGCCCGTACCACCGGGGTCGACGATCTGAAGACCATCGCGATTGCGCGGCTGATGCTGGACAACTTCGCGCACGTGAAGGCGTTCTGGATGATGATCACGCCCCAGGTCGCGCAGGTCGCGCTCCGGCACGGTGCGGACGACCTGGACGGGACGATCATGAACTACGAGATCACGCACGTCATCGACCGGAGCAACCGCCAGGCGCTCTCCATGGACGAGCTGCTCCACCTGATCCGGCAGGCGGGGAGAATCCCGGTTGAGCGGGACGCGCTTTACCAGGTCATACAGCGCTGGGAGGCGGAGAATCCGGTCGCGGCGTTCACCCCGAGCGCGCCGCCGGCGCTTCCCGTGCTCAACTGACGGCCGGCATCCCACCCCCCTGCAGGAGACCACCGTGCCCTTTTGCCCGAACTGCGAGACGGAGTACCGTCCCGGATTCACCACCTGCGCCGAATGCCGGGTGCCCCTGGTTCCCGAGCTGGAGCCGCGCGCGGCCGAAGCGGCCGGGGAGTCCGGGGAGACTGCAGCCGGCGGCGCTCCCACCGCGTGGGTGAAGGTCCACACCGGGTTACCGGCCGTGGTTGAGCGGATCGAGGCGATCCTGGAGGGGATGCATGTCCCGTATGCCCGCCTACCCGAGGAAGGAGCCGGCCCCGAGGAAGACGCCGGCTCCGACCCGGCCCGGGGAATCCGGCAGATCGGCCCCGCCGCATCCCTCTGGGCGGTTGCGGTCCCGGTGGAGGTGTACGAGCGGTTCGACGAAGCGATCGATCGTGCCGTCCACGCCGGGCGCCTCGCCGCGGGCGATATCGACGAGCAGGCCGCCGCGCATGCGGAAGAGGGCTACGACGTCCGGGGCTGCCCGACGTGCCGCTTCTTTTTCAGCGAAGAGTACGAGGTGTGTCCGGGGGACGACGTCGACCTTGTTCCGGCGGTCGAGATCTTCGAGGACGGGCAGCTGACGCCGGACCGCGTCATCGTGGCGGACGGCGATGGAGCCGCGATCGACGCGGTGGCCGTGGCGCTGAAGAGCGCGGGCTTCGACGCCGAATCGTTCGAGGTGGACGGATGGGCCGTGACCGCCGTCGACGTGGCATGGGCGGATCTGAGCCAGCGGGCGGCCGAGGTGGAAGCCGTCCTCGCCCCTTTCTGCCCGAGCGAGTAGCCGCCGCTCTACCCGGGAGTGACCCAGATGAACACCCTGATTCCCCGCGCCGGAGACATTGCCGATCTGGCCGAAAAGGTCTGGCACGGCGAGCGGCTCTCCTTTGAAGATGGTCTTCGCCTGTACGAGACCGATGATCTGCTCCTGCTCGGCTCACTGGCCGATCTCGTGCGCCAGCGGAAGCATCCCAGCCGGGTGGTGACTTTCAACATCGGGCGGAACATCAACTACACGAACGTCTGCTGGGTCCGCTGCAAGTTCTGCGCGTTCTACCGGGTCCCGGGCCACGCGGAGGGTTACACCCTCACGGATGAGCAGATCATCGAGAAGTGCGCGGAGCTGGTGGAGCTGGGTGGCCGCGAGATCCTGATCCAGGGCGGGCTCAATCCCAGGCTGAAGATTGAGTACTTTGAGCGCCTGTTCCGGGCGATCAAGGCGGCGCACCCCACCATCGACATCCACGGGCTCTCCAGCGCCGAGATCAATTACGTCGCACATATCAGCAAGCTTTCGCTCGTGGAAGCCCTGGAGCGGCTCCGAGCGGCGGGGATGAACACCATTCCCGGCGCGGGGGAGATGCTCGTGGACGAGGTCCGTGAGCAGATTGCGCCCCTGAAGGAAAAGACCGAAAAGTGGGTCGAGCTGATGCGCACCGCGCACGGGCTCGGCATCCGCTCCTCCGCGACCATGGTCTACGGGTGGGGCGAGAGCCCGGCACAGCGCCTGGAGCACATGCTGCGCGTGCGGGATCTCCAGGACGAGACGGGCGGCTTCACGGCATGGATCAGCTGGAGCTTTCAGCCGGACGGAACGGAGCTCGGCGGCTCCCGGGCGACCGCCTGGGATTATCTCCAGAACACCGCCGTTGCCCGTCTGATGCTCGATAACGTGGACAACCTGCAGGCGTCCTGGGTCACTCAGGGGCCCAAGCTGGCGCAGATCGCGCTCCGGTACGGACTGAACGATTTCGGCAGCACCATGATGGAGGAGAACGTGG
>CAYQDT010000907.1:0-2203 GCA_964416225.1 uncultured bacterium | reverse complement strand
CCTGGGTGCTGACGGCTTTGAAGTCGGGTGCTGGCTCGTTAAGCCGCGGCAGAGCCGGCGCAGTAGTCGTCTCGGACATAAATGTACCGTTCCTCCTGTGAAATGACCAGCGGCACCGCGGGGGCGCTGGTCAGGGATGCATCGCCCGCCGGGGCGACTCGTCCGGCATGGGGTGCCAGCAACCGCGGGGCGGCGTCTCCGGAACGGGCTCGGCGGGAGGCTGGTAAGGCCGGCGGGTAATGTTAACACGGCCGATCAACTTGGTAAACTTTGGTGACCGGACCGCGGCGGACCGCTGCCTTTGTCCTGCCCGGAGGGAGATGTTATACTGCCCGTGTCCTGCCGAAAGGCCCGCGCACCCGCTGATGGCGCTTCGCTGTTGTTGATCCGGACCTGCGATCCCGGGCGCGCTCCCCGGAGCGCCGCCCAGTCAGCGTGCCGTAAGGAAGTGCGTGTCGTGCCGTTTCCGCGGACTTTTTTTGCGCCGGGACGCCTCACCCGCCGTCCCGGCGGGTAATCGTACCCCACGCACCCGCTCCACGCCGAGACCGTCCGTTGCACTCGCGCGAGGCTGCCGCGAACAGGCGATACTCCCATGGCTCTGCGAATCTACAACACGCTCACCCGAGAGAAGGAACTCTTCGAACCCCTGCACCCCGGACGGGTGAACCTGTATGTCTGCGGCCCCACGGTCTACGACTACCCGCACATCGGCCACGCCAAGACGTACGTGGCGTTCGACATCGTGGTCCGCTACCTCCGGTACCGGGGTTACGATGTGCTGTACGTGCAGAACATCACGGACGTGGGACACCTGGTGGGAGACGCCGACACGGGCGAAAGCAAGATCGAGAAGCGGGCCCGGGAGCGCTCCGTGGAGCCGATGGCGCTGGTCGAAACCTTCACCCGGGAGTTCTTCAAGAGCATGGACGCCCTGAGCTGCGTCCGACCCGACATTTCCCCGCGCGCCACGGGGCACATCCCGGAGATGATCGAGCTGGTGCCGCTGCTGATCGCCGGCGGGCACGCCTACGTTTCCGAGGGGAACGTCTACTTCGACGTCGAGTCGTTCAAGGATTACGGGAAGCTTTCGCACCGCCGCCTGGACGAGCAGGAGTCCAGCGGGCGGATTGAGGCGGGCGCGGGCAAGCGCAACCCGGCGGACTTCGCACTGTGGAAGAGCGCGGAGGGCACCGGCCACCTGATGCGCTGGAATAGCCCCTGGGGAGTGGGCTTCCCGGGTTGGCATATCGAATGCTCCGCCATGTCCATGAAGTACCTGGGCGAGACCCTGGACATCCACGGCGCCGGCGTGGACAACGTCTTCCCGCACAACGAGGACGAGGTCGCCCAGTCGGAGTGCGCCACGCACCAGCCGTTCGTGCGCTACTGGATGCACAACGGCACCGTCATGGTCAACGGTGAGAAGATGTCCAAGAGCAAGGGCAACTTCAAGACCGTCGACGAGGAGATCGAGCGGTACGGCGCGCCGCTCCTCCGCTACTGGGTCCTCTCCAGCCACTACCGGAGTCCCGTCGACTATACCGAGGAGAGCCTGCGGGACGCCGGGCGCGCCTTCGAGCGGCTGCAGATTGCGCTCCAGAACGCGCAGCGGTACCTGACCCTGCCGGAAGGCGGGGGGAGCGGCGAGCCGGGCGCGGAGCTGGAGCGACAGGTGGCCGCGCACCGGGAGCGGTTCATCGAGGCGATGGACGACGACTTCAACACGCCCGCCGCCGTGGCCGTGCTCTTCGGCCTGGCGACGGAAATGAACCGGGTTACCGCGTCCGCCAGCGAGCGGACGGAAGCCGGAACCGTCGCCGTGCGGGCCGCCGGTGATCTCATGCGCGAGTGGTCAGATGTACTGGCGCTCGACCTCCTGCCTGCCGCCCAGTCGTCCGAGAATGATCTTACCGAGCCGCTGATGGAGCTGCTCCTTCAGGCGCGCCAGTCTCTTCGAAAAGCCAGGGACTACGCCGCCGCGGACGAGCTGCGCCAAAAGTTGAACGAGCTTGGTATTCTGATAGAGGACCGCCCGGGCGGCGGCTCCACGTGGCGGCGCGGGGCGGACTGATCGTCTCTTCAGCGAGAGACGCCGCCTCCGTTTCAGGTCCGTTCACTGCATCGATCCGCACCCGTGGATCAATCAGGTCCGGAAGATGCGGTCCGGAAGATGGGATCAGGACGTTGCGGCCCCACGGCT
>CAYQDT010000906.1:0-2204 GCA_964416225.1 uncultured bacterium | reverse complement strand
CCCGCGACGGCCCGGGAATGGCGTCCGGGCCGCACGCTCCCACCGGGGCTTCACCGGATTTGCCGCCGGGCGGCGGCTCCCGTGCCGACGGGTGCCGGAGGGCTTCGCGGTCCAGCGAAGCCGGGCGCGGACGCGAAGCCGGGTGCTACGCCTCGACGGAAGCCCCGGCCTCCTCTTACCGGCTCCGGGAGCGTTGACGGTAGCGTACAGCCGGCTCCGCGGCCGCATGGTCAGGTCCAGCGCCCGCGGCGTGACACCCCGGCGAAAGGGGTGTCACGGGGTGGCCGCCGGAGGCGGCTGGGAAGGTGGGTTTGGCTGGGCGGTCCCCATGCAACACGCGGGCGGTCACAGGGGATTGGCGAAACGCCGGCAGTGAGCGCCGCTTCTGGAAACGTGTGACTTGCGCCACTTGACGAAAGCGTTGTTTTAACCGACTTTATTGGCGGGGCACTTGTTGACTGAGCAACCGTGCGCCCGACCCGGCGGTAACACCCGCGCTCCACAGGCACGTGAGAGACGCGCAGAAACAAGGTACTTCGCAGCATGCAATCTCGGTTCCTCAACTTCGGCCTGATCCGGCGCGGGCCCCTTCCCGCGCTCCTTGCGACGCTGGTCGCCGCGGCGCTCACCACGGCGGCAACCCTGCCGGCCCTGGCCGCCACGCAGCTTACGGGCAAACTCTACTTTACGACGAATGCCGGCGATCCGAACGTCTATGCGGCGACGTTCAACTATGACGGGACGCACTTTTCGTTAAGCAGCACGCCCACATACTCCGTCCCCGCGGCGGATGGTCTTGTCTTCTCGCCGGACGGCGATATCCTGGTGGGCGGCCAGGGGGATGCCGTCTACAAGCTGAACCCGCGGAATGGCCAGTACGTGACGTCCACGGCGGGGGGCGGCACCGCCTATCACATGTCTCTCGATCCCTCCGGCACCAAAGTGTGGGCCACCGGGATTCCCGGGCAGTTGACCGAGGTTCCCCTGACTCCGTTCGCCAACGGGACGCCGCACGACATCACCGGCGACGATGCATACGTCACCAGCATCAGCTTCGTCCCGAATGGTCACGTCTTCTATACCGCCGGTGGGAGCGGCGGCGGCGGCGGCTTCGGCACGATCGACCTCACTACCTTCACCACCAAGCAGCTCTTTTCGCTGCCTGCGGCGCATGGACTGGTCTACGACGGCTACAGCGGGATGCTGATGCTGTTCGGCGCGGATCACATCACGCAGATCGATCCAAATACCCTGCAAGTGGTTTCTGACTTCCAGGTGCGGGGCGGAAGCTTCCAGCTCGACCAGGGCACGGTGGATGGCGCGGGGCATCTGTTTGTCTGCAGCAATAACGGCCAGTTTATCTTCATGGATTACTCCGTGACGAAGCGTGTGGCCTCGGCCGGGAACTTCGTTTCTGTGCAGGATACGGGGCTCGCACTGGACGACGTGGCCCCGATGTTTGGACCGGGTGCGCCCCGCCTTCCGGATGCGCCGACAAACCTCCAGGCGACCGCCGGAACCTCCACTGAAATTGATCTCACGTGGAACGACCGCAGCAACAACGAGAAGGGATTCGAGATCCAGCGGCAGACCGGCTCCGGCGCCTTTGTGACGGTGACGGTGACGACGGTGAACGTGACCAGCTACGCGGACCGCGGCCTGCAGCCCAACACGACGTACAGCTACCGCGTACGGTCCACCAACGGGGTTGGCGATTCGGCGTGGACGGCGACGGCGACGGCGGCCACGGTGGTGCCGCCGGCAGCGCCGACGGGGCTCAGCGTGGCCGCCGTTCCGCTCTCTTCCACATCTCTGCAGCTTAGCTGGACCGACAACGCGGACAACGAGACCGGCTTCCGCATCGAGCGCAGCACGGCGGGAGGAGCGTTCGTGGAGCTCTCCAGCCAGGCGCCGGCCAACGCCGGTACGTTCACGGACACCGGCCTGCAGCCGAGCACCACCTACGCCTACCGCGTCCGCGCAACGAATGCCGGCGGGAATTCCGCGTACTCCAACACGGCCACCGCGACGACGCCGCCCGCGGCCCCGTCCAACCTGGTGACGACGGCGCTTTCCACCACGTCTATCCAGCTGTCCTGGACGGATAACAGCCCCGACGAGGCCGGGTTCAAGATCGAACGCAGGACCGGGACCGGCGCGTTCACGGCGCCACGCGCAGCAGCGGTGCGCCGCGCGCGGCGCGC
>CAYQDT010000905.1:305-2208 GCA_964416225.1 uncultured bacterium | reverse complement strand
ATCCACCGCCTCCACCTGCCGCACCGCGTCGTAATCGACGGCCCCGGAGGCGGTGGCCCGGTTGCCGAGTGGCCCGAGCGTGTTCGTGTCCGCGGCGCCGGGCGTGTAGGCGTAGAAGCCGCCCTCCAGCTCCGCGACCGTCCCCGCGCCCGCCGCGAAGGCGGCCCCGTTCTTCGAGAGCCGCACGGTCACCGTCGCCCCGGTGAGGCCGGTCGTCGGGGCGCTGCTGGAGGCCATGAAGAGCAGGATCGTCTTCGAGGTGTCGTTCTGCTTGATCAGGTTCACTACACGCCTCCGAGCATGCGGGAGAGGGGGATGCCGCCGAGGTCCCGGTGCTGAAGGGCGCCCATATCCAGGTAGCTGGGGAGTCCCTTCCCGCGTACGGCGGCGCCGCCCCCGGCGACGTTGTTCAGGGTGAAGTCCCCGCCCGCCGCGTTGTTGAAGGGGTCGGCGGTGAGGGTGAGGTCCTGGACGTTCGTGTACGGCACGCTGGCGTTGATCGGGTTCACGGCGCCCGCGTCGTCCATGTTGTTCCGGTTGCCGGCGGTGCAGAGGTAGAAGGCGTTGCCGTCGTAGTTGTACATGGCCGGGTTTCCGGCCGCGCTGTCCCCGTTGATCCCATAGCCGCCGCACTTCGCGAGGATGTTGTTCCGGATGAGGCTGAAGCCGAGCGGCCCGTTCTGGACCACGTGGATCCCGTCCCCGGTCGTGTTGTAGACGACGTTGTTGACGAGGTAGCAGGGGAGGTTGTCCACCTGGATGCCGTAAGGGAGGTTGTACAGCAGGTTCCACTCCGCCACGTGGCCGCCGCCCTGAAAGCGGATGCCGGCCCCATAGCTGGAGTCGTGGATCGTGTTGTGGAGGAAGTAGACCCCGAAGCCCTGGCTGCTCCAGAGACCGGCCGTGGCGCCGTTCGCCAGGGCGGAGACGTCGTTGTCGTGGACCAGGCAGTAGGCGCAGGTGGAGAGGGCGACCCCGTTGCCGGAGTTCCCCACGTGGACGACCTTGTTGTTCCGGATCAGGTGGTGGTTCGTGCTCTGGGCGGTGATCCCCGTGGCGAGGAAGAAGTTGCCGCAGTCGATCGAGAGGTTCTCCACCAGATAGCCGGCGCCGCTCAGCTGGATCGCATTGACACTGCTGGCGGTGATCGTCAGGAGCGGCCGATTCGCCAGGTTCGCGGTGAGGGTGATGTCTCCCCGCGTCTGGTAGTAGCCGCTGATCCGGGAGGGGAGCGCGGTGGCCGTCGGGCTGCTGACCGACGCGGTGAAGCTGTTCGTCGCCCCCACGCTGTAGCTGCCGGAGCGGATCCAGATCCGGTTGCTGGCGACCACGGCCGCGGCCGCCTGCGCCAGGGAGGCAAAGCAGCCGCCCACCACGTAGGAGCCGGCCGTGAGGCTGGCCGCGCTCCCGCAGGCCCGATCGAGGGTCGCCGCGCCGGCACTGACACTGACGATCTGGTAGAAGCCCGCCGTCCAGGAGGTCCCCGCGGTGATCCGGAGGATGTTCCCGACGTCCGCCGCGACGAAGCTGTGGGAGGCGGAGGTGACGCTCGGGTTCGCGGCGGTGCCGGTGGTAGTCGCCAGGTCCGTGAAGGAGTACTGGGCCGCCGCCTGCTGGCTGTAGTCGGTGCCGCTCGCGCCCGCGACGAAGCCGCCGGAATTGCCGTCGCTGCCCTGCGCCCTAACTTCCCACTGAGTCGCGCTGGAAATGGCCATGGCGGATTATCCGAGCGGGTTGCGAGGGTTGACCGCGAGGGCGGCAAAGACCGCGAGGGGGGTCGCGCCGCCGAGGGCGGTGTTGGCCGTCTCGGAGAAGCTGATGATCTGCTGGGCCACGGCGTAGAACTGCTGGATCTGCTGCCCGCTCACGGGGGAGCGTCCGTCCGCCGGCGCCCCGTCCGGTC
>CAYQDT010000905.1:0-295 GCA_964416225.1 uncultured bacterium | reverse complement strand
GGGAAGAGGGGGACCAGCTGCTGGTTGGCGACCGCGTTGACGACCTGCTTGGCGGCGTAATACTGGCCGAGCCAGTGGTCGGCGAGCGGGCGAGCGACCTGGTTGCTGAAGTTTACGGCGCGGGCATCGGTGATCATCGAAAGGTCCTTTCAGGGAGCGGAGAGAGGGATCGGAGAGGCTACGTGTCCGGCGTCACCCGAACGAAATCGACCCCATTACAATAAATTCGCGCGCGCTTGGCGGTGGCCACGGCAACACCGGTCTGGCCGCTCGCTTTGAACGTCAGGGCCGCGCC
>CAYQDT010000904.1:0-2213 GCA_964416225.1 uncultured bacterium | reverse complement strand
AGGCCGCTCGGCCGGCTTCGGGTCCGGGCGAGCGCTTCATCCAGTGCCGCGACGAACGCGCCCGCCTCATCCCGGGTCAGGTAGCCGAAGTAGGCGAGCAGGTCTTCGACCGGACCGCTTTCCCAGGTCACCGCTTCTCCGTTGAGCTGCCGGCCGCGAACCAGCCACCGCGCCATCTTCACCGCCGGGGAGCTGCGCGGGAGCGTCTCGATGGCCTGAAGGGTTCCGTCCAGCGGAAGGTCCTCGCTCAGCGCGTCCTGGTCGACGTACTCGTCGAAGAGGTCGATCAGAAGCTGGTTCAGATAGTAGATCTCGTCTTCGGTCAGCCCGTCATAGAGCCGTCCCTCGAAGATCACGCCCCGGAGCAGCCGTTCGAGGACTTCGAGCTCCTCCGGCTCCCAGTCCGCGTCGTCGGCGTCTTTGATTGCCGACCACGCCTCCGCGAATCGCTCGCGGTCCTGGCAGCCGATCCACTCGCGCAGCTCGTCCAGGTCGACGGCGTACAGGATGATTTTTGTGTCTGACTTGGCCATTCCACGCTATTCTACCCCGCAGCGTGCGGGCGTTACCGGACGGATTTGGCTTGCATCGCCGGACGATCGGACCAGCGGCTGCCGGGTTGGCCGCCACTCCGCGCGGAGACGCGCCTGAATTCAGGTGGCCGGGGTGACCGATGCAGCGCGGGAGCCGGACCTGGCACTCACCCGGAAGCTGGTGGCCGCGAGCGGCGGACTGCAGGCCCGCGCATTGCCGGGTCTCTCATGGCTCGTTGCCCGCATCCGCCGGGGAGCCGCCCGGTACCGCTTCCAGCCGAGCTGCCCAGACGTCCAGCACCTGCGTCACCTTGAGATCATGGAGACCGAGGTAGTAGCGCGCGACCTCGACCAGCTCTTCGAGGCGCAGGGCGCCGATCAGCTCACTGCCGGAGGCGGCGACGCCGAACCGCGCGGCTTCCAGCTTCACCAGCTCGAAGACCCGGTAGAGGGGTACCTCGCGCGGCCGGGTGACGTTGAGCGAAACCTGCGCCTGGCCCGGGGTGTCCAGCCCGAGGCCGAGCGCTTTCACCCCCAGCAGTCCGCCGCCGCGCTCCCGAACGCGGGCCGCGATGGCGCGTGCGACCCGTAAGTCCGCGGTGTGCAGGTTGACGTTGTACGCGAGGAGCGGCCCGCGCGCTCCGACCGCCACCGCCCCCGCCGTCGGGTGGAGCTGGTCCGGCCCGAGATCCGGGGCGCGGTCCTGGATCAGCGGCGCCTGCCGCAAGATCTCGAAGCCCGCGTTCCGGATATTCGCCAGGTTCCGGCGCTCCGACCGGTGTGCCGCCTCTTCGTAAAAGTACACGGGGAGCGCCAGCTCGGACGCGAGCCGGGACCCGACTTCACGGGCCACCTGCACGCAGGTTTCCATCGGCGTCTCTCCGAACGGGACGAACGGCAGCACGTCGATGGCGCCCATCCGCGGGTGAACGCCGCTGTGGGTCGTGAGGTCGATGCGGGCCACTGCCACCCGCGCCACTGCCAGTGCGGCAGCGGCCACGCCCTCCGCGTCGCCCAGCAGGGTGAAGACCGAGCGGTGGTGGTCCGGATCGGCGGACCAGTCCACCAGCGCCACGCCCGGCACGGAGCCGGCTGCCCGGCCCAGGTCGGCCAGCACGCCGGGGTCCCGGCCCTCGCTGAAGTTCGGAACGCACTGGATCAGGTTCACGGGGGCCTCACGGACGAATGGCGCGCGTCTCCGGTTTGAATACTGGCTGGACGTCGGCGCGGGAATGGACGCGGAGCACTGGTGCCGGACGGCGGTCCCCGCGTCGGTCCGCCTGGTTGCCCTCGACCCGCTTCTCACTTCCGGGATGGTGGAGTCGGGACGGCTGGCGACGCTTCCGGACCGGATGTATCGCGTGGGAGCGGAGGTACGGCCGCTGCATTCCGTGGAAGCGGGCAAGCAGCGCTCGAATCTGCCGTTCCGGGACGGCGTGTTCGCTCGCGTCCACTGCGGCTTCGTGCTGCATCTCCACCTCGAAACACTGGAGCTGCTCACCGCCGAAGTCTGGCGCGTGCTCCGCCCCGGGGGCGAGCTCCAGGTGCTGCTCCCCCACTTCGGCGATGCGCGCAGCGAGGCGATTCTGCAGGAGACGAACGAAGCGCTTCGCCGGCACTTCAGCGAAGTGATCCTCGAGCGCTACGCGGGCCCGTTCACGACCTTCTGGGCCGATCTCT
>CAYQDT010000903.1:0-2215 GCA_964416225.1 uncultured bacterium | reverse complement strand
GGGAGCGCCCCCGGCTCGGGGCGCTCGGTCGCCGCCGGCGGGCGGTCGGAGTCCGGAGGCGCGGCGACGCCCCCCGCGACCCCGCCCGCGGCGTGGAGGTAGGCGCGCAGGTGGGCCTCCCATGCCTCGGCGCGCTCGCGGCCCGCGGCGTCGGTGAGCAGCGCCTGGAGGGCCGCTTCGCCCCACTGGAGCATCTCCTCCTCTTCCTGGATGATGAAGCGCAGGAAGCGGCGTGTCGGCTGGTCGACCAGCGGGTGGGTCTCGGCGAGGTGGCGGCGGTAAGCCTCCAGGAGGGCCGGCTTGAGGACGCGGTAGAGGGCGGTAAGCAGCTCCACGGTATCCGCGGAGTGGAGCGCCTCCTGCAGGAGCGCCTCGAGCGCCGCGTCCGGCGCCTGGTGGAAGTTATGGGGCGGGTGGCGCAGCTCCGCCACGCGCTCCTGCAGCCACTTCGCATGCTCCGCGTCCAGCCAGACATGGAGGCACAGCGCGTCTTTGACCTCCCACTCCGGGGTGGACGTCAGGTGCGCCAGCACGAGATCGGTCAGCCGGGTTTCGACCCAGTTGTACCGCTTGAGGAGGCGGACGTTCTCCTCCACCCCGAGGCCGGGTCGGTCCACGTCTTCGTAGCGGCAGACGCCGGCCAGCTCCGGCACGCCGATTCGTGGGTGGACCGGCGCGCGGGAGGTCGGGACGTCGGACGGGGTGGCCTGCGGTGCGTTCGGGCCGGTGCGGGACATCGTTGTTCCTCCGGGAGGTGAGGGGCGGACGAGGCGCTCGGCCGACAGGCGTCCGAAAACCTCGCATAATGTTATCGCCGCGCGGCGGCCGGCCGAGGGTCCGGCCCGCGCGTCTGCGGCGGGGAAGGGGCCGTCCATGGGTGACAGCAAGATCGACGCGGAGTTTCTCGCCATCATCGCCTGCCCGGCGTGTAAGGGCGAGCTCGTGCTGCGCGGGGATGACCGGCTCTACTGCGCGGCCTGCCGCCGGAGCTACCCGGTCCGGGACGACATCCCGATTTTGCTGCTGGACGAGGCGATCGTGGAGGACGCCGGCGGCTCGGCCCCGGGCGCGCCGGCGCCGCGGCCGGCGGGATGATCGGGCGGCGGGCGGCCCGGCCCGTGGTGCTCTGCGGGATGGCGGCGTGCTCACTCGCCGCGCACCTCACGGCCGCGGGCGCCGTGAAAGGCCCGAGTGCCATCTGGAGCGCTCCGGTGGCCGGGGTCCGGTGGAAATGGACGCCGCGAGATCTCACGGCGTCCGGAACGGCCGTGCCCGGCGGCTCCTTCTCGCTGAAGCGGGCGCTCTTTCCGGAGGGGATTCCCGACGGGTTCACGGAGTTCCAAAGTACCGTCCGTCCGCTTTCCCTCTTCGCGACCGTCCTCTGCTACCGCCGCGACGACTACTGGTCCGGCGGCGCTCATCCGTCCGGCGGCATCACCTACGCCGCGCTGGATCTCCGCCGGCCGAAGCGGCCGCTCCTGCTGACGGAGGTCTTCCCGGAGGCGGAGGTGGCGCGCGCGCTCTGGAACGATCCGGTGGTTCACCAGCTCGCGGTGCGGGCCGGCCTCCGCACGCAGCCGGCGACCGCCGCGGAGCTGGTGCGCCGGGTGCGCGGCCGGTCGTTCGGCGGGGAGGATGATCTGGAGTACGCCCTTTCCGAGGAGTTCCTCGCCGAATGGGCCGTCCATCACCTGGAGGGGGAGCGCGCCGCCGTCCGCCTCTGTGCGAGCTGGAGCTCGGAGATCTATCGCTTCCACAGCACGGAGATCGGCCTCCTCCTGCCGATCCCCGCCGCCTATCGCCCGGCGCTCGTAGCGGCGGCCTCGGGCCGGGAGGGCTTTCTCGCCCGTGAGGCCGCGCGGCGGTTCCGGGGCCGCTCGGCAACGCTGGTGGAGGGTCGCTCCCGCAACCCGTAGCCGGCGCCCGCGCTGCCGCTCGCGATGCCGCGGCGGGAAAGGGACCGCCGGAAGGAAACCGGGGCCCCGTCCCGCAACGGGGTGAAGGCGTTCCGGGGCTTCGGGGCGCGGGGAGGGCGAATGAAACTGGCGGAGATGACCTGGCCGGAGATGGCGGAAGTGGACCGGAAGCGGACGGTCCTGCTGGCCCCATACGCCGCCTGTGAGCAGCACGGCCCGCATCTGCCGTTCATCGTGGACACGGTCCTCTGCACCGCCGTCGCGGAAGGCATCGAGGCCGCGCTGCCGGATGAGGTGCT
>CAYQDT010000902.1:0-2217 GCA_964416225.1 uncultured bacterium | reverse complement strand
CGACGCGGTCCACGTCGGGGTGGGCGACGAGCAGGGCGCGGATCCGATCCAGCAGCGTGTGCAGGTCTTCCGGAAGCTCAGCCCTGGCGCCCGTTACGCCGGTCCGGGAGACACAATAAACGAAGCCGCTGGCACTCTCTGCCGCAATGCGGATCCGCTCGTCCGTGCTGGTGGGGGCCAGCAGAAAGATCGTGTCCACCCCTTCCGCGGCCGCGACTTCCTTCCACTCCCGACCCTCTTCCGGGGGGAGATCCGTGATCAGCAGCCCGTCCACGCCCGCCGACCGCGCGGCGCGGGCCACCCGCTCCTGCCCCGCCCGAAAGATCGGGTTGTAGTAGGTCATCAGCAGGATGGGAATCTGCGATACCTCCCGCACGCTCCGCACGAGGTCCAGAATGCGCTCCAGCGTGGTGCCCGAGGCGAGCGCCCGCTCATTGGCGGCCTGGATGCTGGGCCCGTCCGCGAGCGGGTCCGTGAAGGGGACGCCCAGCTCGATGATGTCCGCGCCCGCCCGCTCGAGCTCCAGAATGAGGGCACGCGTGGTCTCCAGGTCGGGATCCCCGGCCATCACGTAAATGACCAGGCCCTTTTCTCCGCGCGCGCGCAGCTCTGCAAACCGATTCCCAATCCGGCTCATTGTCCCTCCCCCAGAATCCGCTGCACCTGCTCCACGTCCTTGTCGCCGCGGCCGGAGAGGTTCACGACCAGGATGCGGTCCGTCGCCATCTCGCGCGCCATCCGCACCGCATGGGCAACCGCATGCGACGATTCCAGCGCCGGGATGATGCCCTCCGTTTTGCACAGGAGCTGGAAGGCCTCCAGCGCCTCAACGTCCGTGCAGGGGACGTACTCCGCGCGCCCGGCGTCTTTCAGGTAGCTGTGCTCCGGCCCCACCCCGGGATAATCCAGGCCGGCGCTCACGGAGTGCGTGTCCAGCACCTGCCCGCGCTCATCCTGAAGAAGGTAGCTGCGGGCGCCGTGCAGCACGCCGAGCGATCCCGCCACCAGGGTTGCCGCGTGCCGGCCGGGCTCCAGCCCGTGGCCCGCCGCCTCCACCCCGACCATCCGCACCTGCTCATCACCGACGAACGGGTAGAACATGCCGATGGCGTTGCTTCCGCCGCCCACGCATGCCACCACCGCGTCCGGCAGGCGACCCTCCAGCTCCAGAATCTGCGCCCGCGCCTCCCGGCCGATGATGGACTGGAAGTCGCGCACCATCATCGGATAGGGGTGCGCGCCGGCGGCGGAGCCGATCACGTAGTGAGTGTCCCGAACATTGGTCACCCAGTCCCGGAACGCCTCGTTCATCGCGTCCTTGAGCGTCTTCGTGCCGCTCTCCACGCTGTTCACCTGCGCCCCGAGCAGCCGCATCCGGAACACGTTCAAACGCTGCCGCTCCACGTCGACGCTGCCCATGTAGACCTCGCAGCGGAACCCGAGCAGGGCGCACGCCGTGGCGGTGGCCACGCCATGCTGGCCGGCTCCGGTCTCCGCGATGATCCTGGGCTTACCCATCCGCCGGGCGAGCAGCACCTGGCCGAGGGCATTGTTGATCTTGTGCGCTCCGGTGTGGTTCAGGTCTTCCCGCTTGAGGTAGATCCTGGCGCCGCCCGCATGCGCGGTCAGCCGCTCCGCGAAGTACAGCGGCGTCGGACGCCCGACGTATTCGCGCAGGTAGTATTGGAGCTCCGCCTGGAACTCCGGCTCATCCCGGGCCTGGAGGTACTTCTCGGTGAGCTCTTCCAGGGCGGGCATCAGCGTCTCGGGGACGAACCGGCCCCCGAACTCGCCAAACCGTCCCCGCGCGTCGGGCAGCGACGCTTGATCTATCGATGCCATCGAAACTGCTCCTGATCTGACCCGCCCGCGCGGGTCGCTCCTGGCGGGGATCCGACGCCGGTGCTCCGCCCGCGGCGGCTGCCGGCGTGCGGGTCACTCCCCGCAGTCGGGTCTCCCCGTCGTCGACTCCACCAGTTGAAACGCCACCGTGGCCTGACCGGCCCGGCGGTCAATCCGCATCTCTACCCGCCCCGCCGGGAAGAACGCCTCATCGAAGACCAGCGGCCGGTCCGCTGCGTCGAACGTAAGGCGCTCGGATCTCCAGCCGACGGCACCCTCCGGCAGATCCAGCTCTCGTGCCGCCTCGGGCGGCAGCGCCGGTGCGTGCACCTGCTCCCGCGCCGAGATGGCCACTCGGCCCGTCTCCAGCGCAAT
>CAYQDT010000901.1:0-2220 GCA_964416225.1 uncultured bacterium | reverse complement strand
CCCGATTCCTGCGTGCCCGGCTGCTCGATCCTCGCCCCACATCCGATCCTGCGGCGCGCGTCCACGCCTGAAGACGCGCGGTTCCACGGTTGCGCGGAAGTCCCGAACGGAGCGTGCGGCGGGTCGGCGGCCCTGCGGCGCGGGCATGTTTGCAAACCTTTTCACGGGTGTGCTATGATGCGGGCCGAGGAGGAGCGTCAGATGGACTTGATCCGATCGATCGAGCAAGAACAGCTCAAGGAAAACGTTCCGGACTTCCGCGCCGGTGACACGGTACGGGTTTACGTCAAGGTTATCGAGGGCGGCAAGGAGCGGATCCAGCCCTTCGAAGGCGTGGTTATCACCAAGCGCAACGAAGGCCTGAAGTCGAGCTTCACGGTCCGCAAGATCTCCCATTCCATCGGCGTGGAACGCAGCTTTATGCTCCATTCTCCTCGCATCGATCGAGTGGAAGTTCTTCGACACGGCTCGGTCCGGCGCGCAAAGCTGTACTATCTCCGGGAGAAGGTCGGTCGCGCCGCCCGCATCAAGGAAGATCGCAGCCGCAGCAACCGGAAGCCGTAATCCCGGCGGGAGTGGGTTCCCGCCACGCGGCGCGCGTATCCCGCGTACTCCACGCCCCTCCCGGTTTGTCCAATTCTCTGGAGCATGAACGGCGCCTTCGGGCTCCGCTCATGCTCCATGGTTTTTTCTCTCCACCCCGCGTCGGTGAACGGATGAACCATGGAGTGGCTCGCAAACATCGGCATCAAGTGGATCCTGGTGCTGGTCGGCGTCCTGCTTCTGGTCCGCATCGGGGCGCAGCGCTCCCGCAGCCGTGAGGCGGACACGCTCCGCGAGTTCGTCGACGCGGGGCTGATCGCGCTGGTGATCGTCTTCCTGATCATCCGCCCGTACCTCTTCCAGGCGTTCTACATCCCGTCGCCGAGCATGCACCCCACCCTGGTGGAGGCGGACCGCCTGCTGGTGAACAAGCTCGTTTACCGCTTCTGGAAGCCGAAGCGCGGCGACATCGTGGTGTTCCTGCCGCCGGAGGACCGGGTCCGCGATCGGAAGGACTACATCAAGCGGGTGATCGGCCTTCCGGGCGACACGGTGGAAGTGGTCCCGGAGCGGCTTCTGGCGGACGGCCACGCGCTGATGCGTTTCACCCACGAATCGGCGTCGGAGGTGGCGGAGGGCAACTTCCAGCCGGATCGGAGTATTGGCTTCACCTTTCCGCTGCGCGGCGGCACGGTGACCCTTAGCGGCGGCCAGGCGCGGATCAACGGCGGCCTGGACGAAAGCGTCCGGGTGATTCCGACCCCTCCCGGGGCGGCGGTCCGGAAAACGCGAGACGCGGTGTTCCTGAACGGGAAGCTGGTGCTGGCGGTCCCTTTCGGCCCGCTTCGAGCGTCCCGGGATCTCACCCAGTGGGGGGGCGAGAAGGGCGTTGCGGGAGAGGTCTATACCGCGGGCGGGGACCCCCGGCTGATTCTGGTCCGCGCGCGCGGGCTGTCGCTGGACCCCGCGCACGTGCTCGTCAACGGCCGCCGCCTGTGGGAGCCGTACATCGCGGAACCGCCGGCCTACGCGTTCCCACCGTTCACGGTTCCGCGGGACAGCTACTTCGTCATGGGCGACAACCGGAATCAGAGCTACGATAGCCACGCCTGGGGACCTCTTCCCGGCGACCACATCCTGGGCCGGGCGGACCTGCTCTTCTGGCCGGTAAACCGGGCCCGGCTCCTGACCCGGCACTGACGCACCCGCGCGAGGCCGCGGATCGGGAGCGAAAGTACGCGGGACACCGGCCCTTCGCCGGGTCCGGAGGGCCCGGATCGCTCATGGCCCGAGCGCGGTGACCGCCCCTCCGAACGCGCACCGAATTGATGGCAAAGCGACCTGAGAACAACCTGTTCGCGGATGCTCCGGAGCTCCGCAGCCCTCCCGACCGGCCCGACTTCTTCTGGGAGCGCCGGCTCTGGGACTCCGGCTGGGAGTGGGTGGCGGGCGTGGACGAGGCCGGGCGTGGGCCCCTCGCGGGGCCGGTGGTCGCGGCGGCCGTGATTCTGCCGCGGGAGTGGGAGCATCCGGCACTGCGGGACTCGAAGCTGATTCCGGAAGCGGAGCGGGAGGCGCTGTACGGGGTGGTGACCGGCGCCGCGGTCGCGTGGTCCGCCGCGGCGGTCGAGCCGGAAGACATTGACCGGATGAACATCCTGCGCGCCACCCATCTGG
>CAYQDT010000900.1:0-2229 GCA_964416225.1 uncultured bacterium | reverse complement strand
CCCCCAGCCAGAAGGGTGAATTGCCCGTGAGCGCCAGTAGCGGGGCCAGCCAGATCCGTGCGCGGTTCATCACCGCCAGTCCGGTCTCGGGGTCCGGAATGCCCACATGCACGTGGCAGCCCCAGATCAGGAGCTCCCGCGCCAGCTCGCCGTAGTCGGCCAGGATGTTCCGGTACCGCGCCTTGGGGGTGATCGGCTGCTCTCCGGGCGGGGAGAAGGGATGGGTGCCCGCCGCGGCGATCCGGTCGCCATCCCGCTCCGCGGCGAGGATCAGCTCCCGGCGGAGGTGAGTGACCTGCTCCCGTGTATCCGCGAGGGTGCGGCAAACCGGGGAGGCGATCTCGATCTGGGACAGCCGGAGCTCGGGATGGACCTCCTCGCCGATTACGGCGTGCGCGCGGCGGAGGACGGGCAGGGCCCGAGGCGAGAGCGCGCGGCTCTCCGGATCAATGATCTGGTACTCTTCTTCGACCCCCAGGGTCAGCTCGCCCGTACCGCCATCCTGATCCGCCATCTCCGTCCTCCGCCGCCGCTCAGCCACCGAATGTCCACTTGCCGCCGGACCGGACGGCATGCTGGCCCCTTTTACCCATGGAGCGCACCGATCTATCGAAGAAAAGTGGGTCAACATCCGGTCTGCGCAGGAACGTGCGCCGTGTCGCTGGAACGGAGTTCCGGTCTCCCTTTTCGACCCGGAGCATCCCCCGCTCCCGAGGATTCAGCCATGCACCGTTCCATCCGGTTCGTTATGACGGCGGCAGGTTTACTGCTCGCCAGCGCGGTCTATGCGGCGGACGTCAAGGTCACCGGCGTCCACAACTGCTGCGGCGGGTGTGCCGCCGCGATCAACCACACCCTCCAGGAAGCGGGCGCCACGAACATCAAGGTGGAGAAGGGTGAGGTCTCCTTCTCTGCGGACGAGCCCGCGAAGGCCATCCACGCCCTCTACGCGGCGGGGTATGCCGGCAAGGTGGAGGGCGCTCGCCAGCCGGGCACGCGGCGCCTCGCCGAGACGAAGGGCAAGAGCCTGAAGTTCGAGGGGATTCACGCCTGCTGCGGCGCGTGTGTCGCCGCCATCAACAAGGCGGTCGCGCCCCTCGGCAAAACGGACGTGAAGGCCAAGGCCACCTCGTTCACCATCACGTCGGACCAGGAGATGGGGGCGGATCAGGTGGTCCAGGCGCTCCGGGACGCCGGCTTCAACGCGCGGCTGGCGAACCCGCAGTAGCCGCCAGTTCAAGGGCCCGCAGCGCGCGGGGAACAGGGTGCCGCTGCGGACTTCCCTGTTCCCCGTGGTGTCCCTCGGTCCGTTCCCCGCATGCATCCTCGGCATCCGGGAAACGTCGTCGGCCGCTTGCCCGCTCCAGGATGCGCGCGGAAGACACACGCGCGCTCGCTTCGGTCTCCGAGAGCGGCTCCCACGCCGCGATCCGCCACGGTTCTTGATCCCTGGCCCGCCTGAACGGATTAAGATTACCAGCGGCGTCGCGGAAAGCCGACGCGTGCGCTCCCGCGCTCACCGCCGCCTGCGTCCCCGCCCGCTCCCGGCTCTCCGGATTCCGGGACGAGCTGCGCGAGCCGGTGTTTCGCGCGGGAGAGGGCGTGGGAAGGTGATCGCTATCCTACCCCCGGCTCTACGCCGTTCCAACCACCACACTGGGGTTCCGCCATGACGCAGCGCGCAAGCTGGATTCGCAATCTCCTTCACCGCTGGCCGGCCTATCAGGACCTCGAGGAATGGCGGAGGGGCCGGCCGCTGAGCCAGCTCGGCCTCGGCGAGACGGCGGTCAGCGACCGTACCCGCGGGCTGGAGCCGCGGACCCGGGCGGCGGACCGGGTGGTGGAGAGCGTCTGCCCGTACTGCGCCATCGGCTGCGGCCAGCTCATCTACGTACGGGACAACAAAATCATCGACATCGAAGGGAACCCAAACTCGCCCATCAACGGCGGGACCCTCTGCCCGAAGGGGGCGGCCACCTTCGGGCTGCTCGTCAATCCCGCGCGGGTGACCACGGTGAAGTACCGCGCGCCGTACTCGGACCGCTGGGAAGAGAAGCCGCTGGACTGGGCCATGGAGCGGATTGCCCAGCGGATGAAGGAGACGCGGGACGCCACGTACCAGGAGAAGGATCCGGAGACCGGAAAGCTCCTCCACCGCTGCATGGGGATCGCCAGTCTCGGCGGGGCGACCCTGGATAACGAAGAGAACTACCTCATCAAGAAGCTGTT
>CAYQDT010000899.1:0-2231 GCA_964416225.1 uncultured bacterium | reverse complement strand
CCGTCCGGTGGACGTGGTCACGGAGCCGAAGCCGGTCGACCTGTCCGGGATCCGCTATGCGCCGCGGCCGCAGGACCGGGGCTACACCATTGCGCCGCAGGACACGCCGCACGTGGATACCGCCGGGCAGGCGCTGGCCGAGGATGAAGCAGCGCTCGAAGGGGAAGAGCCGCGCGTTCAGCAGGGCGCTCAGCCGTAGCCGGCCGCGAAATGAGGGCGCCCGGCGTGGAATCGCCACGCCGGGCGTCGCCGGTTCAGCGGCCGGAGGCGCGTTTTACTTGCCCGCCGGAAGGTACTTGATCCAGTAGAACTCGATCGGGCGGGTGCCGGTGTTCTTGATTCCGTGCTCCACATTCGGGTCCGCATACATCACGGCTCCCGGGCGGACGTCGTAGCTCTTGCCGTCGCACAGGATCTGGCCGGTCCCGTGCGCGACGATCATGATCTCTTCGTCCGGGTGTCGGTGCGGCGGGTGCGGCTCCGCTCCCGGGTCCAGCAGGAAGCGGCCCACCTGCATGGAGCGCGTGCCCGCCGTCTCTCCGTTGAGGATGACGCCGGCCTTTCCGGTGGGCTTACCCTCCCAGTTGGCGGGCTCCATCTTCACGTCCGCGCTGTTCACCAGCGTGTTGGGCACCCGCTTGCCCTGGGCCTTGGCCCACTGCGCCTCGCGCGCACTCCAGCCGAGCGCCAGCAGGGCCGCCAACGCCCCGGTCACCACCGTGCTCCGTCTCACTGCCATCCCCTTGTTCCTCCGTGCTGATCTCGTCTGAAAATCCGCCCCTGCGGCCGAAGCCCGGAAGCCTTTCGGCGCCGGCGGTCCCCTCCCCTGCCGCAGGGCAGCCGCCCGATCGCCCGGCCATCTGCTGCCTGTGCGGGGGAGCGGCCGGAAGCTGCTCCATCCGCTCCCCCTCGTCGCGCCTCAGTGCGGGTCCGCCGCGGTTGCCGCGAGCCGCCGGCAGAGGCGCAAACGCCGGATGACGAGCGCCTGCCGCAATCAGCCGCCGTCGGAAAAACGCTCGCCGCCGTCCCTCTCGAGGCGAACGTCTTTCTTAGGGTGGAGAGGAAGCGACAGGGGTGTGCTTACCACAATGGCAGCAGCCGCGATCGCGAGACACGTCGTGTGCCTGCCGCGTTGCCTGAATGAACGGTGGTGCGTTACTCGGTAATCACACTCAGCAGCATGGACCGGCGCCGGCGGCCCGATCCCCGGGCAGCCTGCTCGGAGGGTAGAAATAGCCCTCCGGCGCGTAGATGCTCCGCTTCGTGCCATCTACCCGGCCGGAGGGCTCTTCTCACCGGTCCGCGGCCCTGACAAAACCCGCCATGGCTGATGCCGGAGTTTCGCTGTGGGCTGGACGCGTGCCGGAGCTAATGGGCGGCGCTCTTGACCAGCGGGCGGAGCTCGACGCGCCGGAAGAAGACTTCCGCGCCCTCCGTCTGGCACAGGATGTGGCCGCGCGACGGATTGAGACCCACCACCTCGTTCACCTTCTTGCCGTTGACGTAGTAGGTGGCGTGGTCTCCGTCCGCAATCAGGTCCAGCCGGTTCCATTCACCGTGCGGGTTTTCCACCTCGGCCGAGGGATCGCGGTAGCCCACCACGTCCTTCCAGGGGCCTTTTCCGTCCCGGTCTTTCCGGCTGGTGGTCGGCTTTCCGTCCTGCAGCCGCGTGGCGCCGTCCACCATGATGCAGTCCCCGGTTCCGCCTTCGATCATCTGGAACTCGGTGGACGTGCCCCACACCTTGTCCGTGTTGGTGCAGTGGAAGAGCACGCCGCTGTCGCGCGCTTTACCCGTGCGGGGGCCGTGCGTCGCCTCGCCCCACTTGAACTCCACGATCAGGTGGTAGTCCGAATACTCGCCCTTGGTGACGAAGTGGCCGAAGTCGTCGCCGGAAACGTGGACCATTCCGTTTTCGACTGTGAACACGTGGTCGGGGTCGTTGTTCCGGCCGTGCTTGGTCAGCACGGTATCCCAGCCGTCGAGGTTCCGGCCGTTGAAGAGGCGGATCGCCTTCCCTTCCTTGAGCCTCGGCACTTCGGAGTCCGCGGCGCGCGGAGCATCCATGCCGGCAAGCGCCACGACGGCCGCGCCGCCCAGCCAGATCAGTTTGGATAGATGCACGTCTGTATTCTCCCGGGCGCTCCGTTTACGCCCCCAGGATCGTTTCGCGTGCGTGCGTACTTTGCCTGCAAAGAGGGAAAGAGACCGGCTACTCCGGGTAGACGGCC
>CAYQDT010000898.1:0-2233 GCA_964416225.1 uncultured bacterium | reverse complement strand
TGTCCGGCGGTTGTCTACGGAAGAGCCGGAGCGCCCGGCTCACGGCTCTGGGCACCAGATCTCGGCATCGAGCGGAGACTCCACCCCGCCGCGCGCCGGCGCCTGTTTTCCGCCGGCGACCAGCACCCGGCCGTCCTTGAGCAGCACGGCGATCGGGTCATGCCGGCCCAACTGCTGCTGCCCGGCGGGCAGAAAGCGCGCCAGCTTCGGGTCCCAGAGCTCGGCCTGGGGGGTGGTCCGGCTCTCACTGCCGGACCATCCGCCGGCGAGCAGGACGCGCCCGCCCGGCAGAAGGGTGGCGGTGTGCGCCATCCGGTCCCGCACGAGTTCCGGTCCCGGCACGAAGGCACCGGCCGAGGCGTCGTAGATCTCGCAGCGGCGGGCGGGGACGGTCCCCCCGTCCCGCGCCGAGCCGCCGGCCACCAGCACCCGGCCGCCGTGGATCAGCCACCCCGTGCAGCGGTCCCGCCCTACATGCAGGGCCGCGGTTTCCCGAAACGCGCGCGTGGCGGGATCGAACAGCTCCGCGGGAAGGACGTCCGCGTTGGTGGCCTCCACCTTTCCGCCCACAATCAGCACGCGGCCGTCCGGCAGCAGGATCCCCGCATGTCCGAAACGGGCGTGCCGCAGGCCGCCGACCGCCGTAAAGCGGCCGCTTTGCGGGTCGTACAGCTCCGCCGTATCGAGAGTTTTGCGCTGGACGGTGGAATAGCCTCCCGCAAGGAGCACGCGCCCATCCCGGAGGGAGGTCACCGAACAGAGCTCCCGCTCTTCGACGGCGGGCTCGTCCAACCGGAAGCGGAGCCGGCCGGCCTGAAGGCGCTCCACGGTGGCCGTGGTGCCGGCGTGCGCGCGGAACCCGCCCACGAAGAGGGTATCGCCGTCCGGCAGGGGGAACACCGATGGGAAGTTGCGGTCCCACCGGAGGGAAGGACCGGCTTCCCAGGTGCCGGTTGCCGGCGTGAAGAGCTCGCTGGAGGCATGGGTTCGCCCGCTTTCAAAGCTGAAACCGCCCGCCACCAGCACCCGCCCGTCTGGGAGTGCCGCCGCTCCCGGCGCGTACCGGCCCACCGTTAGAGAGCCGGCCGGCTGCCAGGAGCCGTGCTGTCCCTCTTCAGCAGAGTCCGGCGCGCTCCAGAGCGGCGCCGCCAGAAGGATGCCGGCAAAAACGGTCAGGGCCGGGAGGTTCAAGAGTGAGCTGCGCATCACCCATCCGTTAGCGACGGGATGCCCGGAAGCCTGCCGTGAAAGCCCCCTGCCCGGCGGCGGTCGACCTGCCGGCAGGCGGCGCAGCAGCGACTGCTCGCCGCGGCACCGGCGCAAAAAGGGGATGATGAGCCGTGTGGCCCCCATCCCCCTTTTCCTTCGCGGCGGTGCCGTCCGGTGCGCGTGAGCGCTAGAAGACACCGCGTCGCCGGAGCAGGATCGTGCTACGGGTGGTGGTGGGTCCCTGGGCGACCGCTACACTCTGCACCGCGCCCGTGAGGTTCGGATTGGAAGCGCGCACCTGAACCGTCATTCCTGGAATGTTCGAGAACGTGACGTGGCGGTTTCGCTTGCTGACGGTTCCGCTGGCGATCACCGTCGAGCCGGCCAGCACCTCCACGCGGGTGCCGTCCAACTGCCGGCGCAGGCTCGTCGGGCTCCCATCCACCGTAACGGCCAGCGTCCCGTAGCGGAAGTTCTGCGTGTTGGAGGTGCCGGCCACCAGGCTGGGTGCGGTCACCGTCCAGGAAGGCAGGCCCGGAGCGGAGAGGCTCAGCGAGAGGCCACTCCCGATCTCGGCGCGGGTCACGTTGGTGAGATGATACGCGCCCGAGTTATCGCTGGCTGCCGTGCCAACCACAACGTTCTGGCTGTTGGTCAGGTTGACCGTCGCTCCGGGGACCGGCTGTCCGTTCGCGAGCTGGACAACACCGTCGATCGTCGCCGCACTGCTGTTCAGCACGAAGTCCTTGTTCACCACGTTGCCCTGGCCATTGACCAGCACCACGGTGAACGTGTCGACCGCCGGCTCCAGGTTCAGATCCGCCGGAGCGGTCACCGTCACCGTGTTGTGACCCACCCGGGCGTCCGTCACCGTGTAGTTGCCGCCGTCGTCCAGCAGGGCGTACGCTTCCGGGTCGTACTTCCGGAGCCCCTCGGGGCCGTTCTCCGGCTTCGCGCCTTCCATATGGAGGTCGCCGTGGGTGCCGAAGTACCACATGGTGAGCTCCGCGAAGAACTCGTCCTC